>JASFME010000116.1:0-7280 GCA_050117725.1 Granulosicoccaceae bacterium
CCGGCGCTGGCCATTAAAAATGCACAGCGCCTCGTCGGAGAAGGCGGGGCCGACATGGTCAAGCTGGAAGGCGGGGCAGAACAATTGCCCGTAATCGAGGCGATTACCTCGGCGGGCATCCCCCTGTGCGGACATCTCGGTTTGTTACCGCAATCGGTGACAGAGCCGACGGGGTTTCGTGTGCAGGGACGCAGTGATGAGGACGCCGCGCAGATGCTGGCCGATGCCCGGGCGATGCAGGCCGCCGGTGTTACGACACTCGTGCTCGAATGTGTGCCGCATAGTCTCGGTACACGGATCGCGCAGGCCGTTGATATCCCGGTGATCGGTATTGGCGCCGGGCCGGATTGTGATGGCCAGGTACTGGTCAGCTACGACATGCTGGGTATTACCGCGGGCAAACGTCCCAGGTTTGTCCGTAACTTCCTGCACGGTCTGTCCGATCTCGATGCCGCGGTCCGTGCCTATGTCAGTGCGGTCAAGGATGGCAGTTACCCGTCTTTCGATGAGAGTTACGAATAGCCGATGTTAACCGTGACCGACGCAGACAACCTGCAGGCGCAGATCCGCACCTGGCGCGAGGCCGGTGAACGCGTGGCGTTCGTGCCGACCATGGGCAACCTGCACGAAGGGCACTTGTGCCTTGTCGATGCAGCCCGGGAGCAGGCTGGCCGCGTGGTCGTGAGTATTTTTGTTAACCCGACCCAGTTCGGGCCGAACGAGGATTTCGCGGCCTACCCGCGTACCCCGGAACAGGACAGTGAATTGCTGGCCGCGCGTGGCGTCGATCTGCTGTACATGCCGGGCGTGGATACGATGTACCCGGGCGGCGAGGCTGCCATGACCCGCGTCGAACCGCCCGAGGCGTTGAGCAATATCCTTTGCGGCGCGAGCCGGCCGGGGCATTTCAGTGGCGTGGCGACCGTCGTGACGAAGCTGCTGAACCAGGTGCAGCCGGATGTCGCGGTATTCGGCGAGAAAGATTTCCAGCAATTACTCGTGCTCCGGCGTGTGGTCGCGGAT
Organism: Granulosicoccaceae bacterium; assembly: GCA_050117725.1. Classification (GTDB taxonomy): domain Bacteria; phylum Pseudomonadota; class Gammaproteobacteria; order AKS1; family AKS1; genus JASFJH01. The sequence goes on from JASFME010000116.1 coordinate 1,024, forward strand.
CTCGACCTGCCAGTCGAGATTGTCGGTGTGCCGACTGTGCGTGAGGCTGACGGTCTGGCCATGAGCTCACGGAACCGCTATCTCGACAGCGACGAGCGTGTGCAGGCTGTGCAGTTGCCGGCGACCCTGCGTGAGGTGGCAGGGCGGCTGCAGCGGGGCGAGCGTGATTTCGCCACACTCGAGGAGGATGCCGCCGCGCAATTACGCCGGGCCGGTTTTACACCGGATTATGTCAGCATTCGCCGCGCAGAAGATTTAACCACGCCGGGACGCGGCGATACCGCGCTGGTTATCCTGGCCGCCGCACAACTTGGCGAGGCCCGCCTGATTGATAATCTGCAGCTGGATTTAAGCAATTAAGCCCGCCTAATCAAATACTTGGCTGAATCATTTGATGCGGCAAGGCTTTCCGACGATAATACGGCCCTGATTGCCCGCCGGGCAGAGCGTTTACAATAACCATTTAAAGGTTTTGCATGCAGTACACGATGCTCAAATCGAAACTTCACCGCGCCTGTGTGACCCATAGCGAACTCGATTACGAGGGCTCCTGTGCGATTGATGCGGATTTGCTTGCTGCGGCGCATATTCACGAATATGAGCAGATCCATATCTACAATGTTGCCAACGGCGAACGTTTTATCACCTATGCGATCCGCGCCGAGGCCGGCTCAGGCATTATTTCGGTGAATGGTGCTGCCGCGCACAAGGCCAACCCGGGCGATCGCGTTATCATCTGCACCTACGCCGTACTCAATCAGCAGGAAATGGCCAACTTCAAGCCGACCCTTGTCTACTTCGACGAAAACAACCGCATTACCCACACGCGCAATACCATCCCGGTTCAGGTGGCCTGAGCCAGTCAACCGGCGGCGTCGCTTCCGGGAACACAGCCATTTAACTCATTGTGATTGCCCGGCAATCAACCCGTATTGCGCATACCCTGTGCAATCGCATTGATGGTGCGCAATAACGGGTTGCGCCACTGTTCCGATTCCTCGTCGCTGGACACTTCGCTGCGGCTGCGCTTGAGCAAGGTGATCTGGATATGGTTGAGCGGGTCCAGGTAGGGATTACGACGCGACAGCGATAATGACAGGCCCGGTGTTTCTTCCATGAGGTAGTCACAGCCGGAGACGCCGAGCACCTCGCTGACGGTGCGCTGGTATTCGTCGCTGATCCGCGCATGCAGACGTTTGGCGAGGGCCTGGTCGCGGCACAACTCGGCATATTCCGCTGCGGTTTTCATGTCGCCCTTGTACAGTGCCATTTGCGAGTTGCTGAGCAGGGCGCGGAAGAACGGCCATTGCTGGTACATATCATGCAGTTTGGCAATACGGGCCTCATCACCCCCGTGCCAGGCAGACAATGCAGTGCCGATACCATACCAGGCCGGCAAGGTGTGGCGCGACTGTGCCCAGCCAAACACCCACGGGATGGCGCGGATTGAACCTAGCGAACGATCGCTCTTCTTGCGGTGCGAAGGCCGTGATCCGATATTCAGCATACCGATCTCGCTGACCGGGGTGGCTTCATAGAAGTAATCGATAAAGCCCTCGGTGCGGTTAACGAGTTCACGGTAAGTGTCTTCGCCCTTTTCCGCCAGCGTATTCATGATCGACAGGTGTTCTTCGTTGTCGGCCGGTACCGGCTGGATGATGCTGAGGCTGGCCTTCATCAGGCCGGTGACACCCATGCCGAGTTCATAACTGGCAGTTTCAACGTTACTGTATTTCGACGAAAGCACTTCACCCTGTTCGGTGAACTTGATCTGGCCATGCACGGTGCCGGCCGGCTGCGACAGGATCGCCTCGTGGGTCGGGCCGCCACCACGACCGACGGTGCCGCCGCGGCCGTGGAACAGGCGCAGTTCAATACCGTGCTTGTCGGCCAGTGCGGTAATGTTTTTCTGTGCCTGGTAGAGGTTCCAGGCCGAGGCAAGAATGCCGCCATCCTTGCAGGAGTCGGAGTAACCAAGCATGATTTCCTGCAACATGCCGGAGGTCTTCAGCAATGCGGCATAGGTCGGGTTGTCGAACAGGGCACGCATCACCGGGTCGATGTGCTGCAGGTCTTCCACCGTTTCAAACAGGGGACTGATGCGGATATCGCAGAACCATTCGCCGTCTTCCTTGCCGGCCAGACCAGCCAGTGACGCCAGGTACATGACCTCCATGACATGGCTGGCGGTGTGCGTCATGGAGATGACATATGTGCCAAAGGCGTTTTCGCTGACTTCACTACGCATTTTCGCCATGACTTCGAATACCTCGAGGGTCTCGAGCGTTTCCTGGGAAAACTGCTGTTTGTCGAGAGCCGGGCTGGCTTCGCCGAGCAGCCGTGACAGCGTCGCAAGCCGCTCGTTTTCATCCATTGCATCGTAGTCGATGTTCAGGGACTTCAAAATTTCGCTGATGGCCTGGCTATGACGTGTCGACTCCTGGCGAATATCGAGGTGCGCCATGAAAAAACCACAGCTCTCGACCAGGCGGATCGTGTCCTGCAAGGCACCACGCGCACTGCGCTCGTCGCCATGTCCGATCAGCGAGTCGCGGATCATATACAGGTCTTCGAGGAATTCCTGCTCGTTCAGGTAGCGACCTTCACGACGCTCTCCCTTGCCTTCGAGCTGGCTCTTCACTGTGCGCAGGGACAACTCGAGACGGTGATGCATGATATGCAGCTTGCGGCGATACGGCTCGTGGCTGAAGCGCGTCGGGTTATCGGTAAAGGCTTCCTGGCACAGTGCGTTGTCACAGTCGAGACTCTTCAGCAATGCTTCGCTCGGGGCACACAACTGGCTGGAATGGGTCAGGGTTTTCTGCAGGTACTGGACGCGGCGCAGATATTCATACAGCATTTCACGCTGATGCATACGTACTGCCATGACCGTGGTCTCGGGTTTGACGAACGGGTTGCCATCACGGTCGCCGCCAATCCATGAACCAAAACGGATAATATCCGGTACCTTGATGTCCTGTGCGCTGTCGCCGTATACGCGCTTAATCGCTTTTTCCAGGTAGCGGTACATGATCGGGATCGCAGCAAACAACGATTCGCGGAAGTAATACTGACCGTTACGAATTTCGTCGCGTACCGTTGGTTTGTGTACACGTACTTCATCGGTTTCCCACAATACCTGGATCTGGGTTTGCAAGGTGTCGATGATTTCCTCGCGTTCGGTCTTGCCCAGACGCGGATCATTCAGCTGTTCACTCGTCACAAAGATGCGGCGCAATGACTCGAGGATGGTACGGCGTTTGGCTTCTGTCGGGTGTGCGGTGATGACCGGCATATACAAGGTGTGTTCGAGCAGGGTCTGTAACTGTTCGGCAGGGATGCCATTGTCACGGAAATCCCGCAAGGTGCGGTCGAAAGAACCCACCCACAGTGGACCTCCGGCACGGACCTGGCGGCGGCGCAGGCGATGCTGGTGAGCTTCCTCGGCAATATTGACGAGACTGAAATAGGTACTGAAGGCACGTACAACGTGCGTGATATCCTCGATAGCAAGCTTGTCGATCAACTGCATGAGGCGACGGCGCTTGGCCGGATCGTCTTTCTTGCGCAGGCTGACATAGCCGCGACGCAGACTCTCGACAGTCTTGTAGACATCCTCGCCGGCATGCGTACGCAGCACATTTCCCAGCAGGGTGCCGAACAGTTTTACCTGCGAGCGCAGGTGTTTATCGTTGACATCAATCGCCATATCTATATATATCAATGTGTTAGAGTTATCGGGCGGGCCGGGTGGCGACCTGCCTGAACAAAGGGGCGCATTATACCCGTTTGTCCGGTCCAGCGCAGGTTTCAGGTCACCAACCTTTTATATAGATCCAGGTAATCACGGGCGCTGTGTTGCCAGCTGAAATCCTGTTTCATGCCGCGCCGCACCAGGCTCTGCCAGCGTTTTGGTTGCCGGTACAGGGCCAGACCCCGCTGAATCGCCTCGAGAAGGTCTGGTGCCGAGGCCGGTTCGAAGTGAAAACCGGTGCCGCGGCGGCTGTCCGCGGCATCGATGACGGTATCCGCGAGCCCGCCGGTGTTGCTGACGATCGGCACGGTGCCATAACGCAGGCTGTAGATCTGGTTCAGGCCGCAGGGCTCGTAGCGCGACGGCATGATGAACATGTCGGCGCCAGCCTCGATCTGGTGCGCCAACACTTCATTGTAGCCAATCGCAACCGAGAGCTTGTCCGGGTACATTTTGGCCAGTTCACGCAGGCTGCGCTCATGTTCCTTTTCACCACTGCCGAGTATCACGACCTGCACGGGCAGTTGTAACAGGCTCGGCAGAATGGCGCTGATTACATCGACGCCTTTTTGCCAGACCAGCCGACCGATGAAACTGATCAGCGGTGTGTTCGCCTCAGCCGGCAGGCCCAGGTGGGTCTGCAGCGCCTGTTTGTCGAGTAGCTTGCCGTCGAGATCATCGCGCTCGTAGTGGGCCTTCAGGTGCGGATCGGTTTTCGGGTTCCAGACGCTATAGTCAATGCCGTTGATGATACCGTGAAGGTGATCGGCGCGATGGCGCAGCAAGCCGTCGAGTCCAAAGCCGTACTCGGGTGTACAGATTTCCCTGGCATAGGTCGGGCTGACCGTGGTCAGGGCATCGGCATAGACAAGGCCACCTTTGATCAGGGACAGATTGCCGTGGTATTCGAGGCCGTGCATGGTCCACATCTCGGGTGGCAGGCTCAGGCTGAAGAAGGTATCGGCGGGATACACACCCTGGTAGGCGAGATTGTGGATCGTGAATACACTTGCCGGGCGAACTGCCTGGCGGGACAACAGGGCCGGCACCAGGCCGGTTTGCCAGTCATTCGCATGCACGATATCAGCACGCCAGTCGAGCCCGGCCTTGTCGAGCGCCAGTGCCGTCACGGCGCGGCTGAAGATCGCAAAGCGTGCGGCATTATCCGGCCAGTCATTGCCCTGCGCATCGGCATACGGACCACCGTTACGCGCGAAGTACTGTGGGGCGTCCACGAGCCAGAGTGTCACATCCGTGTCGGCCAGCCGGCCTTCCAGTACACGAACCTCACCAATTGCACCGGTATGGGGCAGTGTGGCGACAGTGCGCAGACGGCCTGCGGCGGCTATTGCCTGTGGATAGGCAGGCAACACAAGGTGGACGTCGAGCGCGATATTTTTGTTTCTACCGCTCGTTAATGTGGCGAGTGCCGGCGGCAGACTGCCGGCTACATCTGCCAGGCCACCGGTCTTGCACAGCGGTGTGGCTTCACTACTGGCAAATAACAATTTGAGTGGTAGGTGTATCGCCATCAGCGTCACAGTCTTGTCATGAATAAGTTGAGTCTGCCGGTCACTATAAACACTCCGGCAAGGGATGACAAAAACTGTCATCGGTTTATACTGACTCATGGATGGGGGCTGTTGTGGATTGACCCATTGCCATTACAATTTTGTCGGTATGTGTTCTGTTTGTGACACTCATAATTTCCGGCATATCACAATAACAATATGCGTACCGGCGCGTATGCATGGCGACAACAAAGGGGCACACATGTCTGAAGCTGATATTGGATTGATCGGTCTGGCCGTAATGGGACAGAACCTTGTACTGAATATGAATGACCACGGTTTCAAGGTGGCCGTATTCAACCGTACTACATCGAAAGTGGATGAGTTCATGGAGGGGCGCGCCAGTGGAACGGATATAATCGGGACGCATTCCATTGAGGAACTGGTCAGCAAACTGAAATCACCACGACGGGTTATGATGATGGTGAAGGCCGGCGATGTAGTGGACTCGTTCATCGATATGCTCGTGCCGCATCTTGACAAGGGCGACATTATTATCGACGGCGGTAACGAGTTATACACGAACACGAATCGCCGTACACGCGAATTGGCAGAGAAAGGTATCCTTTATATTGGCACCGGCATTTCAGGTGGCGAAGAGGGCGCGCGCAATGGCCCCAGTATCATGCCCGGCGGTAACCCCGATGCATGGCCGCATGTAAAAGACATCTTCCAGTCGATCGCCGCCAAAGTGGATGATGAACCCTGTTGCGACTGGGTAGGTGAAGAGGGTGCCGGCCAGTATGTAAAAATGGTGCATAACGGTATCGAGTACGGTGATATGCAGTTGATCTGCGAGGCCTACGATTTCATGAAGCGCGGTCTGGGTATGGACGCAGATGCCATGCAGAAGGTGTTTGCCGAATGGAACAAGGGCGTACTCGATTCTTACCTGATAGAGATCACGACAAATATTCTGGGCTTCCGGGATG
>JASFME010000117.1:0-7086 GCA_050117725.1 Granulosicoccaceae bacterium
TGCCCTTTTCATGCTGGCGAGCTGTGTCACCATCATGGCAGGGATCTGGCTGGGCTATCTGCCCGGACTGGCGATAATCGCGTTGCTGCCTGTGCTCGCCGCAGCCCTGGCGCTGGCGGGCATGATCATAGACGGCGGAGTGGGCCGCAGAGTGCCTGTCTACCTGAGGCTGAATGTAGCTGCTACGTTGTTGATACCGGGGTTATTGTCAGCAGGGATGATGCTTTCGAACTACTGACTGTGTTGTCATGGACATCTTGTACCCCGGTAGATAAAGTTAACCGCAGTGAACAAATTTACCCGGCAAATAGTCCTGTCTGTCATGCTTATGTGGAGCATTGCCGCCAGTGCGCAGTGGCAGCCTGATCCCATTGTCTGGGTCGATGAACGCGTCTCGTTACTGGGTCGCACATCGGTAGTTTTGCTTGACGTGACCAACGACACTGGCAGGGAATATGAATTCGATGCTGCCGGTGCAGTCACTGCATCATTGAAGCAGGAACTGGCGACTGCCGGTATCGCGATGATCGGTGAAACCGAGGCAGTACAGCGTAATGCCATCGTGGTCAAAAGCAGCCTGCTTAACTATGAAGTCGGCAGTGCCATGGAACGCTGGCTGCTGACGGGTGGTGTGACAATTTGCAGTGTCAGGACCCAGCTGTTGGAGCCCGTATCCAACAGGGTAGTGGGCGAGATCATAAGTACCCGTTTCGTGGACATAGGCGGGCTGTTTACTGTCGGTACCTATAAAACGGTACCCGTAAAGGTCGGCAAGGAGATTGCCGATACGCTGATACCGCTTTTGACGGGTGAGCACCGTGAGTAATATGAAGGCACATGCGAACAAACTTGTGCTGCTGTTTATCCTGCTGGTACTGGGTGCACTGATCAGCAGTTGCGTGACATCACCGCAAGTTCCCGAAGCCGAAGAGATGGTGCCGCAGACCGCGGGCAAGGGCTTCACGCAAACCGGGAGGGCGATCAGGATCTACCCGGTGACGGGTGCCAAGGTGGCGCCGGTCTCGGCATGGCAGGTTCAGGTACCTGTTATCGAGAGTGTCAGATTCGAGCAGACCCTGATCGCCACGCTTCGGCAATCGAACATGTTCAGCACTGTCTCAACCGATACCGCAGGGGATTACGGCCTGACAGCGAAGATTATCGGGCAACAGATGACCGCCGGCCTGGCCAACGTCATGACCTTGCTGGTGCGCTATACGCTTGTTGAAACCGCAACGGGTAACGTATTGTGGCAGCAAAATGTGCTTTCACAGAATGTCGAATCTGTGAGTGATGTGTTTCTGGGAACGGAGCGAATGCAACTGGCCCTGCAGCACGGGGTACAGAAAAACCTTGCATTGTTACTGGAGAAACTCAATAACGTAATTGCATTGCCGGCAGGTGAAGCCGTGGCACCGCCGGTAGCAGCACCCGGGCCAGAACTGCTTGCCGAACCCGGGCAACAGGAAGACGCGAAAATAGCGGAACCTGCAAAACAATCTGTGCGTATTCCAGGCGCGAGTACCGCTAAAGAGCTCTCCATAGCAGTAGTCACATCCTCTGGAAACCTGATTGACGATCATCATTTCGAGCGCGTGATGTCTGATCAGCAGCTGGCCAGCTACATGGCGGATACGGTCGAACAAAGTCTGCAGGGAGTATTGCCTGTCAATACCACGTATACGAAGGTCGTTGACAGGAACAGAACGCGTGCCATCGTCTACGAAGGGAGACACCTTGAAGAAAGCAAACGCGTCTGTACCCTGTATGGCGCCGATAAAGTCGTTGCCACGATGTTCTCGCGCACCGGATTTGTTGGTTCAGCAGAAATCCACCTGTATGACTGCGCCAAAGGGCGGAAGAAGATCGAACTGGTTAGTTTAAATACGCATTATGGTGAAAAGTATTACCTGGAAAGGGATTTCGAGAAGGCCTTGAGCGGGTTCTACGAAGATAACCTGGAGCTATTACAGGGTATTAATTAGCCCGTGCGGATTAACCCGGGTGACACAGGATCAACTCGTTACCGTGCTGTATTCACTTCAGCTGCTTGAGAAAGCTCATGCCAAGCAGGATCTCGGCAGCTCTATCATTCGGGTTGATGCTGGTCTGCATATCTACGGTTGAGTAATCTGTATGCCGGTAGGCTGACACAGAGTTAGAGTTTTATTGCGGAGCTTTGCCGATGGGACGTTACCGTCCACCTGCCGAAAAAAAATCCCCCTATATCACTGCCGAGGGGCATGCGCGCCTGTCTGCAGAGCTTGATGCCCTGTGGGTGAAGCGCCGCGAGGTGACAGCCGCGCTGTCCGCCGCGGCGGCCGAGGGCGATCGCTCGGAGAATGCCGAGTACATCTACCGCAAGAAGCAGTTGCGCGAGATCGATCGCCGCGTTCGTTACCTGCAAAAACGCCTCGATGAGCTGAAGATCGTCGATACCCTGCCCGCGGACCGCGAGCGGGTGTTTTTTGGCGCCTGGGTCGAGCTGGAAAACGAGCAGGGCGAAACCGAACGCTACCGTATTGTCGGCCCGGATGAGTTTGATGAACAGGAACAGTACATCAGCATGGACTCACCGCTGGCAAAGGCATTACTGGGCAAACGTCTCGATGACGAGGTGCGGGTGCAGACCCCGGCGGGGGTGCGCGAGCTGGTTATCGTCGCTGTGCACTACGAGGCCTGACGTAAACCTCAGGCGGTTTCCTCGCGCTGCGTGCCGGCACCGAGCCAGAAGGCAAGGTCGCGATCAAGAAACTCCTCGTAAGGCATATAGTGCGAACCATCGCAGGAAAAGGTCAGGCCGAGGATGCCGTTCATCAGATTGATCGAGGCGGACCGCAGATAAATGGTTTCGTCAGCGAAGCGCAGCGCCTTGAACTGGTCAAAGATATCCTTGATCACTTCCGGCGGGATCCTGGCGTTATCCGGGTAAGCATGTAAGGGGTAGGCCAGGCAGATATCGGGGTCAATGATCTCGTCCACGCTGTGGATAAGATAATTGTAAGGGTCTTCCAGTAGCCACAGCGAACAGCGCCCGCTTGAATAGTGAATCTTGGCATGGAATACGCCATGTTCGGTCATGAGGACGTTAAACAGTTCATGGACCTCATCGATATGTTCATCCAGCAGGCTGGTACTGCGTTGCTGCATGAACACCGTGCCGCGCACGGCCGGATCACCACGAAACTGTTGCCAGTGAAATTCTTCAGTCGCTTCAGACTCGGCGGCCGGCAGATCGGTAACGGCAAAGTCCGCGGCCAGGAAGCCAACCAGCTCGTCATTGATCGTGATCGAGTGTAACGCGGTAATACACTGTTTATGTGTGCGCAGACTCAGGTACACCGAGGACAGCATAATCCCGCGGTAGGGCAGGTTGTTCATCAGGTAAGGACGTTTTGACTGGTCCCGGCCTCGCCAGTCGGTATCCACGGTGGTGCGCTCCACGTTGGAGGACATCTGGACACCGTCTTTGCTGAGCACGTACAGCAGGTGGGCATGGGGCAATGCCTCTCTTGCTGATACCAGTACTTCGTCCAGCTTGTTGGCATCGGGCCAGACCGCCACGCAATGGCCCGCGATCTCCTGCATGGGGAGATTGACAAGCTCGGCGAGCATGGCTTTTTTCTCGGAAATTTGTAGTTGTAGCAGGCTCATAGTGCGACAGAAAATCAGATAGCTATCTGACTACCATGATAACACGGCGAGGGCGGATAATTATTACGATTTGTTGATCCCGGGGGAGGTATGGTGGCTTACGTGTCCTGCAAGCGCTGCAGGGCGCCGATGCCACCTCTGACAATCCGTGCATCAAGGCCCTGTTGCCGCACGACAAAGGCCGCAGCCTGTGACAGCCGACCGTTATCACATACGAAGATACAGGGCTTGTCCGGATCGATCCGGTTCATTTTCAGTCGCAACATGGGCAAGGGAATATTCAGCCCGAGCCCGTTTGCACGGTGCTCGTTTTCACTGCGTACATCAATCAGGACGCTGCCGCGGCGCACCAGGTTGTGTGCCTGGTTTTCATCGAGTTGTGGCACGAAGGGCGCAACGACATGGTGGCGGAAAATATCACCATGCAGGCGTAGCAGGCTGCCATTGCTGATCATGGTAATCGTGGCATTGCGCGGTTGGCCGGTGATGAGGGCTTCTTCACCAAAGCGACAACCGGGCCGCAATTCAGCCAGGGTGATCTCGCGCGCGCCGGTATCAGGTAAACGCGACACGCGCGCCGTGCCGGTCAGCAGGATGTAATACCAGGGATCATTGTCACCCTGCCAGAGAATGACTTCGCCGGCCTCGACCTCAACCCGCTCGAGATTGCCCAGCACCATAGACATATCGTCAGGCGGCAGTTTCAGCAGGTCGGGGGTCTTGAGCAGGTGGGTAAAGGTATGCGCGTCACCGACGATGTCGAGTTCCTCGACGTCGTAACCGGTCTCCTGCGCAGCGATCGCGGTGCTGAGCAGTTCGCCGTCAATCACGAGCAGGCTGCAGCGGCCTTTGGCCCGGGCACTGACAGGGCGCGGACTGTATACCGACACGGGTTGCCTGGCCAGCGGGCTGGTGTGCGTGAGCAGGTGGGTGTCCTCACCGGTGAGGATCTCGACATTGCCCTGCAGCAGGTACAGTACACGCGTATCATGCGTGCCACGCTCAAAAATATACTCGCCGTCCGCAACCATCTCGATGTGCGCCTGCCCGGATAGCTGCTGCAGAGTCGCCACGGGCAGTGAGGTCAGCGGCTGCAGACGTTGCAGCAGGTACAGATCGGGCTTGATGGCGGCTTCAGCCATGGGGCGGCGTCCTTTTATCAACAGCCGGGACAGTGATGCCATTCTGGCTGATTGCCGCGCGGTTATCCATGACGCGCATCACACAATGGCTGCTACGCAGTCGACAGTTTGGCCGCGATTTTTGCGAAATACGGGCCTTTGTCATGCGGCATGCGTATAATTCGCATGCAATTTTCACGGAGTCCAGCCGGACATGAAATTCCATGCCAGCGTGCCCAAAGGCCTTGCCGAGTTACTCGCCGACGAGCTGCGTGCGTGCGGCGCGCAAAACCTGCGCGTTCACACCGCCGTGGTCAATTTCGAAGGCGATCTGGCAGTCGCCTACCGCGCCTGCCTGTGGTCGCGGTTCGCCAGCCGCATCCTCATGCCACTGACACGGCTTGCCGCAGCGGATACGGACAGCCTGTATGAGGCGGCGCGGGCGTTTGACTGGCCGGCACACATGTCGGTCGACAGCACATTCGCGATTGATTGCACCGGTGGCCGCGCCGCGATCACTCACACGCAGTATGCCGCGCTGAAACTCAAGGATGCGATCGTGGACAGTTTTCGCGAGCGCGAAGGCCGCCGGCCGAATGTCGATACTGACAGCCCGGATATCCGCTTCCACCTGCACCTGCATAAGAACCATGCCGAACTGAGTCTCGACCTCTCCGGGCAGAGCCTGCACCGCCGCGGTTACCGGCTCGCCACGCAGATGGCGCCGTTAAAAGAGAACCTGGCGGCGGCCTTGCTCCGGTTTGCGGACTGGCCGGAACTGGCCGGCCGGGGCTTTGACCTGCTCGACCCGATGTGCGGCAGCGGCACGCTGCTGATCGAGGCCGCGCTCATGGCCGGTGACATTGCCCCCGGCCTGTTCCGCAAGCGTTTTGGCCTGCATGGCTGGTTGCAGCATGACGAGGCCGGCTGGCAGGCCTTGCTGGACGAGGCCGAACAGCGCCGCCAGGCAGGCGAGCAGAACCTGCCCGTGTTCAGGGGCTTTGACTGGGATGCGACCGCGGTGCGCAACGCGCATGACAACATCCGCCGCGCCGGACTCGACGGCGCGATCCAGGTGCAGCAGTCAGCGCTGGGCAAGCTGACGGCTTCCCAGCTCGAAGGCCTGGCCGAACAGGGCCTGCTGATCACGAACCCGCCGTACGGTGAGCGGCTCGGTGACGAGGTCGGCCTGCGCCACAGCTATCAGCAGCTCGGTGAACTGCTCAACGCGCACTTGCCGGCCTGGCAACTGGCCATGCTGACCAGTAACCCGCGGCTGGCGGCGTTCGTGAACCGTGAGCTGACCGCGTTGCACGAGGTGTATAACGGCCCGCTCGAATGTGGTTTGTATGTGTACGCGGCCGGCGATGCCAGCCAGCAGGGCACGGCCTTTGCCAACCGCCTGCAAAAGAATTTCCGGCACCTGTCGAAGATGGCGCGCCGCGTCGGCACCGATGCGTGGCGCGTCTACGATGCGGATCTGCCCGAGTATGCCTTTGCCATCGATATCTATGAAACGGGTCATCGCCAGCTCGTGTTGCAGGAATACGCGCCGCCGAAAACGGTCGACGCGCTGCGTGCCATGGATCGCGCCCGCCAGGTCGTGGCGCAGGCCGGCAAGGTACTACAGGTTGCGCCACGCGACATGCACCTGCGTATCCGGCAACGCCAGAAGGGTGCCAGCCAGTACCGCGTGCAGAGTCGGCGTGAAGTGTTCGAGGAGATCAACGAGCAGGGCTGCAGACTGCTCGTCAACCTGACCGACTATCTCGATACCGGTGTGTTCCTCGATCACCGGCTGGTGCGGGCACGGATCCGTGAGTTGGCCGCCGACAAGGATTTTCTCAACCTGTTTGCCTATACCTGCAGTGCAAGCGTGTATGCGGCGGCCGGTGGCGCGCGTTCGACGACGAGCATCGACATGTCGAAGACCTATCTCGACTGGGGGCAGCGCAACATGAAGCTGAACGGCTTCAACAAACCTTGCCACCAGTTCGTGCGCGACGACGTCATGGCCTGGCTGAAGGCCCAGCAGGGCAACAAGGCCAGACAATACGATTTGATCTTTATTGACCCGCCGACCTTTTCCAACTCGAAACGCACCGAGCGTGATTTTGACGTGCAACGCGATCACGTGCGCATGCTGCGCATGGTGTCGAAGTTACTGAGTGATGATGGCCTGATAATCTTTTCCAACAATTTCCGGCGCTTTAAACTTGATCCGGTAATCGAAGAAAAGTACGTGGTGCGCGATATTAGCCGTGGCAGTATTCCCGAGGATTTTGCGCGCCATTCCCGTATCCACCAGTGC
>JASFME010000118.1:0-7085 GCA_050117725.1 Granulosicoccaceae bacterium
ATCGTACTGCCCGGCACCGGACAGCATATCGTCATCGAGAACATCACCGGCAGTCCGGAGCGCCACGAGGTTACTGCCAGGGGGAGCTATGTTGACCTGAATGACCACAACATCAGCCTCGCACCCAATACAACCTACCGTATCAAGGTCGGCGACAAGAGCACAACTTTCAAGGTTGATACGGATGCCGAGCCTGGCAAAACCCCGGTTATCTCCCGCCTGATTCGTATTAAATAGTACAGTCGGCTCAATGAAGCTTTCTCACAGCGTGGTCGCGGCTGCATTTGCACTCGCGACCGTGTTGTTGCTGTCGCTGCCGGTTGCCAATCGCTTCGAGTCGCTCTCCATCGATACGCTGTTCTGGCTGCGCCACCAGCTCTACCAGATCGTGCCGGAGCTGCAGCAGCAGAAGGAATCCCATGTCGTCGTTGTCGCCATCGACGAGGAGACTTACCAGACCGAGCCATTCAAGGCGACACCCAAGGTTATGTGGACGCCGCAATACGCCGAGGTAATCAATCGCGTTTTCGAGGCCGATGCGAGCGTATTTGGTTTCGATATTGTCTTGCCAACGAGTGCCCAGGCCTATGTACCGGGCTACGACAAGACCTTCCTGCAGACCCTGTTCAAACACCGTCGCAGCGGCAAGCTCGTTCTCGGCAAGGTGCAACACCAGAGCAAGCCGGTCGCACCGTTTCCGGCACACAGTTTTGCTATCGGTCACCATAAAAATATCCGGCTGCTTAACCTCGGTACGAAGCACGATGACCTTGAGGGCATTATTCGTTACCTGCCCCTGTGGTTTGAGGCAAAAAATACGGATGGCAGTCTGCGACAGGACTATTCCATGTCGATGGAACTGGCCTCACGCCATCTCGGCATGCGTCATGAAGAAGTCAACGAGAATACCTTCAAGCTTGGCGAACACCTCATACCGAGCCGCGATGATGCCATGCTGATCAATTTTGATACGCAGCCTGGCGCGATCCCGACCTACTCACTGGCAGACCTGTATGCCTGCAGCCAGGCAGGTGATACCGAATACTTCAGGCGCCATTTTGCCAACAAGATTATCCTGCTCGGTACCATTCTTGACCTTGAGGATCGCAAGCTCACCTCGATGCGCCTGACCAAGGAGGCGGAGGGCCATAATGTGCCGGAACGCTGCCGGATCAGCTATGACGAGGATAAGTGGGCCAGCCCCTATGTCCGCGAAGATCAGCCAGGTGTGTACATCCATGCCCAGGCCATTAACAACCTGCTCGAAGGCAATGCGCTCGGTGAACTGAACAGCTTCAGTTATGCAGCGTTATCGCTGCCCCTGGCCCTGCTTGCCGCCCTGCTGACCATGAACATGACAGTACTGCGCAGCAGCGCCACTATTGGTGCCGCCGCACTGATCTGGATTGCTATTGTCCTGTATGCATTCCATGCCGACCTGGTGTTGCCGTTATTCGACCCGCTGATCGCCTCCGCGCTGTGCTTTGCCATGCTGCTCGCATACCGCTATACCGTCACTGACAAGGACAAACGTTTGATCAAACAGGCCTTCGGTTACTACCTTGAACCGGCCGTTATCGACGACATGATGGAAGGAGGCAGCCAACCCGAACTCGGCGGTGAAATACGCGAGCTGACTGTGTGGTTCTCGGATATCGCCAACTACACGAATATTTCCGAACAACTCACTGCGGCGGAACTGGTCGAGTTTCTGAATAAATATTTCAGCGCGATGACCGATATCGTCAAGGAGCACGGTGGTTTCGTCGACAAGTACGTTGGTGACGCGATTATCGCTGTATTCGGTGCGCCGCTGCATGATCCCGAACACGCCCTGCACGCCGTGCAGTCCGCGATTGCCTGTAACAAAAAGCTGCGAGAAATTCAGAACAGCTTTGGTCTGCCCGCGCACCTCTCTGTGCACGCCAGGATTGGTGTCAATACGGGTGACATGCTGGTGGGTAACATCGGTTCATACAACCGCCTTAACTACACCATCATGGGTGATGCGGTGAACCTCGCCTCGCGTATTGAAGGCGTCAATAAAATGTATGGCACCAGCGTCATGGTCAGTGACACGACGGCTGAACAATGTGGTGAACGCATTGCTTTCCGTGAACTTGATACGGTACGGGTAAAAGGCCGTGAAACGCCGGTAACGCTTTTCGAACCGCTGGATGAGCACAATGAGAAGTTCGCAGAAGCTTACAGGGAAGCGCTTGCAGATTTCCGGGCACGCAACTTTCAGCTGGCTGCGGATAAATTCTCAAGCCTTTCACAGCAGGGTGATGTGGCCGCTGCCAAAATGCAGATTCGGGCTGACGCCTTTGTCGCCAACCCGCCACCGTCAGACTGGGATCAAATCAATACGCTGGACAGTAAATAATCATTGCCCGATCAGGCTGAGTATCGCCGGCATGTAGTGGTCGACCAGCAAAAAAGCAAACAACGCCATCAGGTAGATGATGGAAAAGCCGAAGGTCTTCATCTCAATGCCATCACGCCTGGCGCGGTACAGCTGCACGGCGTAATACATGAAACCGATATTCAGGGCCAGCGCACCACCGAGGTAAAACACGCCGCTCATCAGCGTGACAAACGGCAACAGCGTCACAATGAACAGGATGATGGTGTAGAGCAAAACCTGCAACCGCGTGAACTCGATGCCATGCGTAACCGGCAGCATTGGAATATCGACTTTCGCATATTCATCACGGCGATGGATTGCCAGTGCCCAGAAATGCGGCGGCGTCCAGGCAAAAATAATCAGGAACAGCAACAACGCATGCCCATCCACACTGTTGGTCACCGCTGTCCAGCCCAGTACCGGGGGCGCTGCGCCCGCAGCACCACCAATGACGATATTCTGCGGGGTCGCACGCTTCAGGTACATCGTGTAGATAATGGCATAGCCAATCAACGAGACGAAAGTCAGCACCGCGGTCAGTACGTTCACGAACAGTACAAGGATCAGCATCGAGATGACGCCGATAATAATGGCGAACAACAGGGCCTGTTTCTGATTCAGATGCCCGGTCGGTAATGGCCGCTTTTTTGTCCGCGCCATGATTGCATCGACGCGCCTGTCAACCACGTGATTGATAGCGGCCGCCGAGGCGGAGGCCAGTGCAATACCTGTCGTACCGAAGACCAGGGGTTGCCAGGGGACCATAGCGGGTGTGGCAAGAAACATGCCGACAACCGCAGTAAAGACAATCAATGCCACCACGTTGGGTTTGCACAACTCGTAAAAATCGCGCCAGTTCAGCGATGCTGGCCTGTTGACTGCTTTGGGCATGTCACTCATCTCGTTACCAACTCTTTTAGCCAATACGGGAATATTTCAACAAGCGTTCCATGTCCTTGATAAGGCCTTTTGGCTCCATATTGAGCGGGTAGCGCATCATCAAATTGCCCAGCGGGTCGACGATATATATGTGACCTGTGGTGTCGCCGGTACCATCCTTGCTGAATACCTGTCTGAACGTTGTCAGCGACTGCGCACTAACTACATCCATACCGGCATGTTCTATTAGCAATTCCTTCAGACCTGCGGAAACCTTGCCGTCGGTGAGCACCATGAGCCGTTGCACGCGCTCTTTCTCACCGCCCAGTGCCAGCCGCGACTGGCGGATTGTATACAGGTTGGCCTGGCAGGCCTCGTTGCACTGCCCTGAATCCATGTAGACCATGGTCCATTTGCCAACGAAGTAGTCCGCCGGCAAGGCCTCGCCCTGCTCTGTTAACAACACGTGCTCGCCAACCGGTACAACCGGCTTTACCAGTTCACCGCGGTTAACTGTGGATGAGGTGCCAACACCGCCGCCGATGCTATGCATGACAATCGCCGCGACGATTGGTACCAGAAACAACAGCAGCAGGCCGATGAAGGCCAGGCGTGCCCGGTTACGCGCTTTTGTATTTATCTGTGTCACGATTACTTCTCTGTTTTCTGCCTGTTTTCAGGACGTTTCGTATTCAAAATCACAAACAGCAATAGCAGGATTGCCGCAAATAAAAACCATTGTATGGCGTAGCTGATATTCTTTTGTGGTGTATCAACCAGAGGGCGCCAGGCCTGCATAAAGGCATGCGGACTGTCCGCGTTGATTTGCAGCATCAACGGCGACATAGTGTAACCCAATTGTTGCCCGATCTGTTCAAGATCCACCTGTTGAATCACCTGTGGCCATTTCCTGGCAGTCGTGTCCAGTCTCGCAGTGCTATCCAGTTCCAGTAACTTGCCCGGCGGCTCGCTCAGAACGCCCTGCAGTGTAACAATGCCTGACGGGGTCGGGATTGCCGGTAAATCATCACGTGAACTGCCCAGTGCCAGCCAGCCGCGGTTGACCAGCATGACTGCCCGGCCACCTGCGTAGCGAAACGGCATCAGGACGAGATAACCGGGTTTGCCCTGCCAGATAGCGTTATCGAGCAAATAACTGTATTCGGCTTCAAAGCGGCCCTCGATCTCGACACGCCGGAACAGCAACTCCTGATCGTCAATGCTTTTGAAGACTTTGACCTGTGCATGTTGCAGGGTATCAGTGAGTTCGGTCTGCACTACCCTCTTCTGCCCGGCTCTGTCCAATTGCCAGAATCCGAGGCTGATAAATATCGGCATCAGGATGAGCGTAACCAGTGTTGGTATAAGCCCCGGTTTGAATTCGTAATGACCCAGTTTCATTCTCAGGATTACTATCGTTGCTGTGCTGATTTTGGTTATACTCTCGACATATACAGCTTATCGAGGTGCGTCATGTTTGCAAAAATCACCATTGTCCTGATCCTGATAGGCATTATTGCCAGCCTGGGCAGCGCTCTCATCTTTCTGGTCAAGGATCACGGGCAAGGCAATCGTAGCGTCAGGGCCCTGTCTGTCCGCATCGGCATGTCTGTCACACTGTTCGGCCTGTTATACCT
Source organism: Granulosicoccaceae bacterium (assembly GCA_050117725.1). Lineage (GTDB taxonomy): Bacteria > Pseudomonadota > Gammaproteobacteria > AKS1 > AKS1 > JASFJH01. The sequence continues at coordinate 4,924 of JASFME010000118.1, forward strand.
GCTTTCCTGGTTGGGCTACATCACGCCGCATGGTATTACACCCGCCGCCTGACAACCATTACATTTTCTCAAAAAAAAGGCGCTGCATTTGCAGCGCCTTTTTCAGTTCCTGCGCTTCGCTTACAACCAGTAAACGAAGATAAACAGGCCCAGCCAGACCACGTCAACGAAGTGCCAGTACCACGCAGCAGCTTCAAAGCCAAAATGGTTTTCAGCCGTAAAGTGACCCTTCATGCTACGGAACAACATGACTGCGAGCATGATGGCGCCAATCGTTACGTGCAGGCCATGGAAACCGGTCAACATATAGAAGGTTGAGCCGTAGATACCGGAATTCAGGGTCAGGTTCAGGTCACTGTAGGCATGGCCATATTCATAGGCCTGGAAGCCGACGAAAGTGAAGCCCAGCACAACAGTGGCAAACAACCAGAAGATCAGGCCGCCACGGTTACCTTTCTTCAGTGCCCAGTGCGCGAAGGTCACGGTAATACCCGAAGTCAGCAGGATAGCCGTGTTCAGTGCCGGTATCCCCCATGCGCCGATCACTTCTTTATAAGCACTGAAACCTTCGGTGCTTGGCATCGTGCTCAGTGGCCAGTCAGGTGTGAAGTCCGGCCACAGCACCGCGTTGGTCATTGCATTGTTGTCGGCACCACCCAGCCATGGCAAGGAATATTGACGAGCATAGAACAATGCTCCAAAGAATGCCGCGAAGAACATAACTTCTGAAAAGATAAACCAGAGCATGCCCATGCGGAATGACCGGTCAACCTGTGCATCATAGGTCCCTGATTCACTTTCACGAATAACCTGGCCGAACCAGCCAAACATCATGAAAATGATAACGGCCATGCCTACGTACATGACTGTCAGGTTACCTACTTCACCTTCACCATGCGGTAATGCACTGGCAAAGCCAAACAAAGTCAGGAAAATACCGATCGAGCCGATGATTGGCCATTTACTCGGCTCCGGTAAGTAATATCCACCGCTTGCATGTGACATTGATATTGTCCTCTTATCGATTCAAACCACTAAACCGTAATTAATTGTTGTTTACACATCCTGTGTCTTATTTTTCGGTATTGCCCAGCAATGCCGTTTTTTGTGCGCGGTGTTCACCCTCCTGCACCCCGCTATTCAATTTGAAAAACCGGTACGACAAGGTAATTGTCTTTATATCCTTTGGCAGGTCCGGATCGACAATAAACCTTAGCGGCATATCACGACCTTCCTTGCCGGCAAACGTCTGTTGTGTAAAACAGAAGCACTCGGTTTTATTGAAGTACTTGGCGGCCCTTGATGGCACGACACTCGGTATGGCCTGGCCAGTGATGGTTTCATCACTCCTGTTTTGTGCAAAATAGACGGCCTCGCCTATCTGGCCGGGATGCACCTGCATCCGTCGTTTATGCGCACCAAATTCCCATGGCAGGTCCGCACTGACATTGGCGTCAAACTCAATCGTAATCAGCCTTGACTCATCCCTATGGGCTGCGAGTGCCTGCTCTTTTTCCAGCCTGCCGGTTTTCCCGTTCAGGCCGGTGATGTCGCAGACCAGGTCGTACAGGGGCACCAGTGCAAACCCGAACCCGACCATCGCAACCGCCACAAAAGACAGCTTCGTTACTGTGCGGCGATTTTTCTGCTGCAGTCCTCTCTCACTCATCGGTAATACATGAGCAAGAAAAAGCCAACATAGAAAGACAGTGCCAGCAGCGCCAACCCGATGGCCAGGCCCTTAACACTTTTTTTCTGCGTTGTTTCAGTCACGACTGTCATCATCCTTAGTTTCCCGGTTTAAGCCCCTGTCTCCGGCATGCCGGAGACAGGGCTTGTTAGCATGCCTTACTTGACTTCAGGTGCAGTCGCGAAGGTGTGGTACGGAGCCGGTGACGGAATCGTCCACTCCAGACCATCCGCGCTTTCCCATACCTGGTCCGTTGCCTTCTCGCCACCCCTGATGGTCTTGATGACCAGCACGAGGAACAGCAGCTGCGCCAGACCAAAACCGAAGGCGCCAATCGATGACATCTGGTTGAAGTCAGCAAACTGCAGTGAATAGTCCGGGATACGGCGCGGCATACCGGCCAGTCCCAGGAAGTGCTGCGGGAAGAAGGTGATGTTGACGAAGATCACCGACAGCCAGAAGTGCCAGTTAG
>JASFME010000119.1:0-7036 GCA_050117725.1 Granulosicoccaceae bacterium
GCATGCGCAGGGAGCCGACATCCGGCAGAACCGAGACGGCCTTTTCCTTGGCCAGCCAGGCCACATCTTTGTGTTGCTCGAGGGTCTGGACCGGTTTGTCAGGCAGGCGTGTAACCAGCACGGACAGAGGCAGACTTTGCATGGCACCGTCGGCGACGACCATGACATGGACGGCCTTGCCGATATCAGCAAGTGGTGCCGCCATCAGGCGCGTATACAGCCCGTGCGCCAGTGCCATTGGCACCGGCCGGATATCACTGAGCTGGCTGATGGCATCCGGGGTCAGGTACGTGCGCAGATCTTTTACCGCGTCAGAAAGTTCAACCGTGCCGATGGCAACACGGTGTAAATCCGCAGAATTCGCCGTAACCGACCAGGCAAAGCCCTGTGTTTCGCCGAGCAGGTAGACCACCAGCGCCTCATCCTTCTTCAACAATTGCTGTACCTGCTTGATGCCCAGTACCGCCGGACGGGCCAGCGCCGCGTATTCCGGAAAACGCTGTTCGATCCGCGCCGTCACTGTGGCGAGTTTTTGCTCGACTTGTTTCAGACTGCTGCGCAGGGCGACTTCGGTGGCAGTGTTACGCTCGGCAGGCGGCTTTTCGATTGCCGCGACCAGCAGTCCATCGATCTCCTGCCAGCGCAACTGCAGTTCCTGTTGTTGCCTGACCAGGCCGGCCAATGGCCCGTTACCGGCAGCAAAACGCTGTGCCATGCGTGACAGGGCGAGTGCCACGTTGCTGGAACGCGCTATCTGTGCCGTGGCAAAACTCTCATCAAGTAATGCCTGCTGCTCAGCAGTTTGTTTGCTTTCCAGCAACCGTGCCACGATATCGACATGCGTGATCGCCGCCTCACGTAACGAGGCAATCTCGTTAATCAATTTCTGCGCCCGCGCACCACTGTAACGATCAATTCTTTTTTGCATGCCCTGGATCGCGTTGCGTGCAGTATCCAGGCCTGTTTCGAGATCGCCTCGTTCAGCCTGGAGCGCCGCGAGGTCACCGCTGATCAGGATCAGTTCCAGTCGATCGTCGTTACCAAGGCTGGCGGCCGCACGCAGACCCTGCTGGTAACTCTGCTCGGCAGCATCCTGTTTACCCAACATTTGCTGAATATGCGCAATTTCCTGGTGAACCTGTGCAACCGCAACCGAATCACGACCATAGATACCAATCAGCACCTGCAGATATTCCTGCAGTTCACGCAGGGCCTGTTCTTCCTGTCCCTGTCGCGCCTTGATCACCGCGCGCCAGACAGCTGCACTCATTCGGTAGCGGGTGCGCTCATACTCCGGCTTTGACCAGATCGCGATCGCCTGGTCGAACATGTTTGCTGCCTCGGCATCTTTCTTCTGCAGGTAATACAGGTAACCAAGATGGTTATAGGTCTCGGCAAGGCTCAGCGTGCCCGGGGCGAAAAACTTGCGCTTGATCTCGAGCGCCCGCTGCAGGACCTTTTCTGCATCTGCATAACGACCCTGCAGGTAATACATCTGTCCAATATTATTGAGCAAGGTCGCGATGATCGGGTGCTCGATACCAACCTGGCTTTCGTAGATCGCAAAGCCGCCGCGGTACAGCTCTTCCGCCTCGACAAAGTCGTGAAGGCCTTTCATGGCGCTGGCCAGTGATACTGTTGACTGCGCGGTCTCGATACTCGCATCACCAAGCAGTTTTTCGCGCCGCTGTAACGCCTGCCGGTAATAGTCAGCCGCATCGCGGGTCCGGGTCTCGCGAAATGCCAGCTCACCCTGCGCCTGCAGCACACGCGCCTGGATGACCCGTGCCGGCGTGTCGCTACGATCCTTGACGATGGCACTGGCCATGGCAATCTGCTGTTCCGCCTCGGCGAGTGCGTAACGGTTTGTGTACAGTCGTGCCAGTGCGAGTCTCAATTCGGTGTTGACCAGGTCATCTGGCTTGAGTATGGCCTTCGCGAGTTGCAGTGCGTTGTGCAACTCGGTGATTGCCTCCTGCTCCTGGCCGAGCTGCTCATAAGCCTGTGCCAGCTGGTTATGCACCTGCAGGGCTTCACGGCTGTTCGCCGCGTTCCAGGCCGCGAGTTTTTGCAGCACGGTTTGCAGGGTTGCAACCTGTTCCCCGTAGGCACCCTTGCGTGCCATGAGGTCAGCGTGAACGAGGTAGGCACGGAATTGCAGGGCCGGCGCGGCAGCCTGCATAAATGCCTTGTTATCGATCGTCTGTTTTGCAAGCTCCTCGGCCTTGCCAACCAGCTTCGCCTCGTACAGCCTGTTGATCTCGATGATGCGCTGCGTCAGTGGGTCGGCGGTCTGTGGCGCGGCGATCAGTACGTGACCGAACAGCAACAACAAACCTGTAAGCAGGGGGATGACCTTGTTTATTTTCTTGTTAGGCATTTTTTCTTGTCAAAGCAGAGACTGCCTGCGTAATGCAGGCAGTCTCTGAATCCATTTCGTATAAAAATGAACCTAGCGCATCACGCGATAGTTGTCGCCACCTGGCTGTCGACGTAAACGGTCAGCCCGCCGGTAGCGACCGAGGTATAGCTGTTCAGGGTCAGGTCCGGGGACACCGCTACCGTGTCCTGAAACGTCCAGTTGTCCGCCGCATTCAGGCTCAGCGTATCGCCGGCCTCGCCGAGTACGTAGAACTGGTCGTTGGTAGCCGTGCCCTCGATCGATGCTGCGCTCAAGCTCAGGTTATTCACCACGCCATTGGTCGTATCCACGACCTCGACACCGGTCAGAGAACTGCCACCCAGGCTGGCAAGGTCAATGCTGCCTTCCTGCAGGAAGTTCAGCCGATCGAACGCACCGCCGCCACCGTTCAATGCGCCGAAATTCGTATCGATGACACGGAACACATCATCGCCACTGGTCGCGCCCGCCAGCCGGAACAGGTCCTGCGCGAGATCGCTCTGCACGTACAGTGCCTGGCCACCGCCGCTGACATAAGCATACATGTCCGGCGCATCAGAGAACTGCGCGCGCCCGGCGAGGGTCCACTGCGTGTTGTCGGTCACATCGATAGCATCGAGCCCGGCATCACCGAGCACGAACACCGCATCGTTGTCGGCACGGTCGACCGTACCGAGATCAAATGTGACGTCCTCGCTGCTGCTGTTGCGCAGATCGAGGATCTCGATGCCGCTGACAGTCGTGCCCGTACTGAAGTCGACCGTGCGTGTCACGCCGCTCGGTAAAAAACCGAGGGTATCCGTGCCGACGCCCGCATCGAGGTTGGCATCGTCCTTGTTTACGAACTGGAACAGGTCATCGCCGGATGTGCCGGTGGCATCAACGAGCACACTGCCGAGATTGGTCTCCTGGTAAAGGAACACGGTCTCGCCACCGCTCGCACTGCCCTGGTAAACATGCAGCGCACTCCACGGTCCTGCGGCGTCGACGACACCGAGGTAGTTCCAGCTGCCCGCATCCGCGAGCATGATGCTGTCTGTGTCATCACCCTGCACGACAAGCTTGTCGTTGGCATCGGTCGCCGCGAGCACGAAGTCGGCATCAAGGGTTGCAGCGGTGGCAACACCACCCAGGTCGAGTGCCTCGATGTTGTCCACCTTGCTGCCAAGTGCCGTGTAGTCGAGTACGCCGGCCTGCTCGACCTGCAAGGTATCGGTACCGGTCTTGCCATCGACGAGTGCAAAGCCCAGATCTTCGAGGACGAGGATGTCGCTCGAGGTGCCACCGATATCACCGAGCGCGCGTACCTCGGGCTGGTTCAGGATCTGGTCCCAGATGTTGACCACGGTTGTACCATCGAGTGACTGGTACTGGTAGAACTGCTTGCCGACAAAATCATCGATGCCATCAACATGCGCAATCCACGACCAGTTCGTCGTGATGTCCGACAACACCACCGTGTCGTTGGCATCACCGAGTACGTGGATCTTGTTGTCACCGTCCGACATCGTTGCCACTGCCGCGACGCTCAGGGTTACCGTGCTCGCACCGGTATGGCCGCGCGCATCGATCACTTCGAGGTTGCTGATCTTGTCGGCCACACCGGTCGCGGTGAAATCGTAATTATCCGTGGTGACTTCCAGCCAGTCGGTGTCATCGCTCACCCCGTCACCGCCGTTCAATGCCACGAATGACAGATCGGATACAGTAAAGGTGTCATCGCCTTCCCAGCCGCGGTAATAAAGCGGGATTGCCGTGGCCAGTTCACTCTCGACATTGAGCGTGGCCTCGCCCGTCAGGCCCGGGCGGTAGGCGTACTGCTTGAAGGTATAGCCGGTCAGGTCATCGCTACCATCGACCGTGCCGAGGAAGGTCCAGTTCGTCGCCACATCATCAATCGCGACGCTGTCAACGCTGTCACCGATGATCGACAGCACGTTGTCGCTGTCAGTCGCGCCCGTCACGAACGCGAGATCCACGGTCGCCGAGTCAATCGTCGCCGTGGCCGAATTACTCTGCGTGTTGGTGAAATTTATGATCTCGACGTTGGCCAGGTCACCGCCCTCGCCGATAAAACTCTGTGTCTTCGAGACGAGCCCGCTGTTCAACTCGAGGGTATCTTCACCGGCACCGAAATCGACATCGCCGAACTGCGTGTCCGGTAACTCGTAGGCATTGTTGCCCGAGGTACCACCGGCCCAGTGCCAGTCCGGGTGATCGAGGATGTCCGCCGAAATGTTGACGTAATAGGTTTCACCACCGTTGGTCGCCGTAAACTGGTACTGGATGTTGCCGAACTGGTCACGGGTCGAGGGCACAAGTGTGGAGTCCCCGGTCGCACCGACCCCCATGCCCGTACCATCCAGTGTTTGCTTCAGATAGGACGTTTCATCGATGATGCCATTGTAGCGCCAACTGCTTGCATCGCTGAACGCGGCGACATCGGCGGCATCACCCGAGATATCCAGGATCCAGACATTGGTATTCAGGTTGACGTTATACATGCCGCCGCCGACATCGGTGACCTCGATCATTTCCTCGGTGATGCCCTGCACCGCGGCCTGGTTCAGGTTGATAAAGTTGGTGCCGTAACCGCGTGCCTCGAGGTGATTGATCTCGTTGACCTTGGTATAGGCATTTGCGCTGACAAGGTCAAAGTCGCCATCCCCCGTGTAGCGCGGGTCGTCGCTTTGTGGCGTGACCGGCAGGTCGTCGCCCGGCTGGGCCGGGTCGTCGTAGTAAAAGCTCAGCGTGTCGTAATCGTACAGGCCGGTGTTCAGTGACAGGAAATCCGGGTTATTGGCGCCGCCGACGGCAACGTGATCATCAATAAAATCAGCCGATACCACGCTGTAGCGCGTCACATTGGTCTGCTGCACCTCCGGCGTGTCGAGACCATGCCGCGCATCTGGTGTGTAATAACCACTCTCACCCGGGTACTTCGCAACGTAACCGCTCACCGAGTAATCAATGTCCTGGATATTGGAAATGCCGATACTGTTATTGACGGTCAATGCGCCAGTCGCGTCCAGCGAAGCGGCAGTGATGGTACGGTTCGAGGGGTCGGAAACGACGAAACTGTTGATACCGATATCCGCATTTTCATCGGTGTTCCAGTAAACACGGATGCCCGCCGCGGCGAGGGTCGCGTTGGCACTGACCAGGCTGGCGACCTGATCGCCACTACTCGCCGAGGAGATATCGACGACCACTGCGGCACCGCCGTTGACACCGGTGATCGTGATGCTGAAGCTGTTGTTGGTCAGCAGGTTGGCCTCGGTGATCACGGACGAGGCGGCACTGAAACTGCCCAGCCCGGCCTTGTTGCTCGAGGTGCTGTAGCCAATCGGGAAGTAGGACTGTTGCCAGAAGGCAGCATCACTGAAGTCGATGCGGTCCTCGCGCGGGATGCCGTCGGCGCCGTTCTCGGTCGAGTAGAAATCTACCTGGCCGGCCCCGGCGAACTTGTAGTTCAGCTCCTCGACACTGGTGTTGTAGATTCCTTCGAAGCGGATGATTGGGCGGGAACCAACCGGCGAGACAGCTCCACCGGCAAACGCGTCACCCGGCGGGGTGAAGGCATTCGGGTTGGCGCCGCCCAGGCTGCCGCCAATACTGTCCGTGCCACCGAGGCCGTTCAGGCCATCGACCGGGGCCGTGCCGATAGTCGAGCCGGCTGTGCCACCGAGCGCGCCGAGCGCACTGCCACCGCCGCCCAGCCCGCCCAGGTTCAGCGATGACAGACCAGCCAACGCGCCGGCATCCGGGCCGGCAGTAGCGATGGTGGTGTCTCCGCCTTCTGCAATACCACCGCCATCGAGCAAGGTATCGAGCACGGCCGGTGCCGTCTCGGGCTCTGTTGCCTCAAGTTCGAGTGCGGCAAGATCAGCGCTGTCGAGATTGGCCAGTTCGGCCTCCTCTGGCAATGGCTCCGCGCCGTCATTATCGGCAGGGGCATCAGCCGGCTGGCCTGCCTCGACACTCGCCACCGTTACGGTACCGGTCCACGGCCCGGCATCAGCTATCTGTTGCTGGATCGCTTCCTGCAATGCCGGGTGAGTGGCCTCGAGCATTCCAAGGTAATCGATGAAATCCGGTGCATCTATCGTGATGATCTCGACATCGGCCTGTGCCACCGCCAGGTCCGGGGGCAACCCCAGGTTCGGTGCACTGGCAAAGTAGCCCATCACGATCATGATCCGGCCATCGGCGAGCTTGATTAGCAACAACTGGCCATACTGGAAAAACTCTGCGTCGACCAGCAACAGCGGCGCCAGGCTGTCCGGTAGCGCAAGCGGCAGATCAGCCAGTGCTACGGTCTGCTGTGGCAATTCGTCATTGGAGGCACCGCCGTCCTGTTTGGCCTGCCCCGATGCTGGTTGATTGTCTGGCATTCCCACCCCCTGCTTGCCGGCCGGTTATTTTAATAGATATTTCGGCCGTTTTTTTTCTAAATAGTTAGTTAATTATAGCGATCTTACCAACGAAAATCGCAACAATTAAACAAACAACACCTACTCTGTTTGTAGGTAATTTACTGATATACCCATGCACAACGCACCAGTTTGATCGTGGCTCCAGGTGGGCTCGATTTGCTTACTATGGCGGCCAGGTATGACCGGGAAAACCGTGATC
>JASFME010000120.1:0-7022 GCA_050117725.1 Granulosicoccaceae bacterium
TGACAGCTATAACAGTGGTCAGGTCTTTATCGATGATCGCGGCCACGACACGAGTGCAGACGCCGTGGTGGTCGGCATCGTCGTGCCGGTACGTGATGGGCAGCAGGTTATCGGCATGCTGAAGATCAGCTTTACGCTCCGCGGTATTCTACAGGATGTCAGTGAACAGACGCAGAACACGAATGACCACCTTATGATAGTGCGTAGTGATGGTTCTGTATTGTTCAATAGCAGTGACCAGCAATATCAATCCGAGATAGATCCCCCGATCAGAAACCATGTAATGCATTCCGCTATTGTACCCGCCAGGGAAAATGGTCGTGACGTGCTTTCTTCCCAGGCCAGGGTCGAGGCACCCCATGCCATCATGAGCCGCAGCCTCGATGCGCAGGGCGTGAACAGCGAGTCCTGGCAAGCCCGCGACTGGTATGTCATGTTACATACGGACCTGGAAACCGCCTATTTGCCGATCACGCGGTTTCATACCATAGCCGGACTGCTGGTGTTGCTGATCCTCGGCATGGTTCTTGTCAGTGGCCTGCGCCTGGGTCACGTGTTGTCTGCACCACTGCAGAAATTGCAAAGCGGTATCGCACGGGTCAGGCACGGCGCGCTGTACCACCGTGTCGATACCGATGCGGGCGGTGAAATCGGTGCGCTGGCAAATGACTTCAACGAAATGACCGCCGAGCTGGAAAAAACCCTGACATCACGCGAAGTCCTGAGACGCGAGATTCGATTACGTAAAGCGATCGAGGCCAGTCTGCGTGAAAGCGAACAGCGTTTTCGCGCCACCTTCGAGCAGGCGGCGGTGGGTATCGCGCATGTCGGCCTCGATGGCCGCTGGCTCCGGGTCAACCAGCGTCTGTGCGAAATCGTCGGTTACCGCGAGGCGGAACTGTTGGAGAGTACTTTCCAGGATATTACCTGTCCTGATGACCTTGATGCGGACCTCGTCCACAGTCAGCAACTGCTGGAAGGCAAGGCAGACAATTACACGCTGGAAAAGCGTTATATTCGTAAGAACGGTTCAGTTGTCTGGATTAACCTGACGGTAGCCATGGCGCGCAAGCCTGACGGCAGCCCCGACTACTTTATTTCCGTTATCGAGGACATTGACGAGAAAAAACACCTGCAGGAAAAGCTGCAGACTATGAACGAACGACTTGAGCAACGGGTGAGCGAACGCACGGCCGAGTTATCCGCCAGCAAGCAACGCGTCGAACATACCTTGCAACAACTCTACCAGGCCGAACAACAGATGTTGCAGGCGGAGAAAATGGCCGCGATGGGGACCTTCGCTGCCGGTATTGCCCATGAGCTCAACAACCCGTTGACCGGTGTACTGAATTATGTGCAGTACACACGTGACAACATTGTCGACGAGAAGTTAAGAAGTTACCTCGACAAGGCCGAACACAATACCCTGCGGGCCACAAAGGTCATACAGAACATGCTGAGCTATTCCCGGAAGTCGCAGACAGAAGTTCAGGAGACGGATATAGCCAGAGCGATTGAACAAGCGGTAGAGATAATGCGTCCCGAACTCAACAAGGAACATATCGATATAGAACTGGAGCTGCAGCAGACATTGCCTTCGATCAGGGCCAACACCGATACCCTGCAACAGATATTTATCAACCTCATGACCAATGCGCGCGACGCCATGGAGCAACAGGCGGATAAACGTATTGCTATTCGTGCCGTTGAAAAAGACGATTTTATACAGGTTTCGATTACGGATAACGGTAATGGCATTCCTGAAAATATCAGCAATCAGATATTTAATCCGTTTTTCACCACGAAGGCACCCGGCAAAGGCACCGGGCTCGGCCTGGCGTTATGCCAACGTATTATCAGTAATCTCGGTGGCTCAATCAGTTATTGTAGTAATGAAGGCAGGGGCACGACATTTGATCTGTACATCCCCTTACAAAAAATGGTTAGCGAGGAGGCAGCCAACAATGCATAAAATACTGGTCATTGATGACGATGAGTCGGTCCGTGATGCGATTAGCCTGGCGCTTGAAAAGGAAGGCTATGCGATCGCAACGGCCGAGGACGGTGAGCAGGGCCTGGTAATGGCGGAAGAGAGCAAACCGGACCTGGTGTTCCTGGATATCCGCATGCCGGGTATCGACGGTGTGGAGACGATGCGTCGGCTGTGTAAAATCTACCCCGATTTGAATATTTATATCGTCACGGCATTTTACGATGATTACCTTAAACCTCTCGCCGAGCTGTCGGATGATGGCTTTGATTTTGAAATCGTGCAGAAGCCGGTCGGGGCCGATCAGCTCCGCCAGCTTGCCAGCGGTGCTCTGCGCGGCCCGGGTATTGCGTAACGGTCGACATATCAAGGATGAAAAATATGGAACAGTCTTATAACCTGAAGTTGTTTGTGGCAGGTGCCAACAGCAAGGCGCAGCAGATTCACAACGTTCTTGGCGAAGCCCTGGCGCGTGTCCTGAACGGTCACTATGATCTGGAACTCATTGATGTACTGCTTGACCCGGACAGGGCCAGGCAATTCGGCGTGTTTGCGACGCCGACCCTGATCAGGGACCTGCCCGAACCGCTGCGCCGCGTGGTCGGCAAGCTCGATGATAAAGCCAGCGTGGCCATGGCGATTGAGTTACTCAGGCAATAGATTGCGGGTAAGTGACTGGCGCGCCACCCAGATTCCACTACAATAGCGCCCCATGCAGGTACACGACACATACGACGTGATTGTCATCGGCGGCGGCCACGCCGGCACCGAGGCCGCGCTCGCCGCGGCGCGTATGGGTGCGCGCACATTGCTGCTGACACATAACATCGACACCCTCGGCCAGATGAGCTGTAACCCGGCGATTGGCGGCATCGGCAAGGGCCACCTCGTCAAGGAGGTCGACGCGCTCGGCGGCCTGATGGCACACGCGATCGACAAAGCCGGTATCCAGTTCCGCATCCTCAATGCGCGCAAGGGCCCGGCCGTGCGTGCCACGCGCGCGCAGGCGGACCGTGCCCTGTACAAACAGGCCGTGCGTGCCGCACTCGAAACCCGGCCGAACCTGTCACTGTTCCAGCAGGCCGTTGAAGACCTGATTGTCGAGGGTGAGCGCGTCACCGGCGTCGTCACGCAGATGGGCCTGAAATTCGCCGCGCGGGCGGTTGTGCTCACGGTCGGCACCTTTCTCGGCGGGCGGATCCATATCGGAGAGGCCAATTACCAGGGCGGCCGCGCCGGCGACCCGCCGGCCAATGCGCTCGCCACGCGCCTGCGCGAACTGCCGCTGCGCGTCGAGCGCCTGAAGACCGGCACACCACCGCGCATCGATGCACGCACGATTGATTTCAGCGACCTGAAGGCGCAGCCCGGTGATGTACCGGTGCCCGTGTTCTCGTTCATGGGCCATGCGAATGAGCACCCCGCGCAGGTCTGTTGCCACATCACCTATACGAATGCGCGCACGCATGACGCGATCCGCGCCGGCCTGGACCGTTCGCCGATGTATACGGGTGTCATCGAGGGCGTCGGCCCGCGTTACTGCCCCTCGATCGAGGACAAGGTGGTGCGCTTTGCCGATCGCGAGGCCCACCAGATTTTCATCGAACCGGAAGGCCTGACCACGCACGAGGTTTATCCGAATGGTATCTCGACGAGCCTGCCCTTCGATGTACAGGTCGATCTGGTGCGCTCGATCAAGGGTTTTGAAAACGCGCACATCACCCGCCCAGGCTACGCGATTGAATATGATTTTTTCGACCCGCGTGATCTGAAACCGTCACTGGAAACCAAGGTCATTCACGGCCTGTTTTTCGCCGGCCAGATCAACGGCACGACGGGTTACGAAGAGGCAGCGGCACAGGGGCTGCTGGCCGGCATCAATGCGGCGCAGGCCGTGTTCGACAAGGATGCCTGGAGCCCGCGCCGTGACGAGGCCTATCTCGGCGTGCTCGTCGATGACCTGATCACGTGCGGCACGAACGAGCCGTACCGCATGTTTACCTCGCGCGCCGAGTACCGCCTCATGTTGCGCGAGGACAATGCCGACTTGCGCCTCACCGAAAAAGGCCGTGAACTCGGGCTGATCGACGATGCGCGCTGGCGGGCTTTCTGTGACAAGCGCGAGGCGATTGAAAAGGAAATCACGCGCCTGCAACAAACCGTGCTCAGGCCGGCGGATGTCAGCGAGACGGATGCGCAGCGCATCTTCGGCCAGGCCCTGGCCAGGGAGGCACGGCTTGCCGAGTTGTTACGCCGCCCGGACGTGACCTACGCGAATCTCACCACGCTGGCCCCCGCCGGCCCGGCGGTCAGTGACGACAAGGTCGCCGAACAGGTCGAGGTGCAGATCAAGTACGCCGGCTATATCGATCGCCAGCATGACGAGATCGAACGCCATCGCCGTCATGCCGAAACCAGCCTGCCTGTCGATCTCGATTATGCCGCCGTGCAGGGTCTTTCCAGCGAGGTACGGCAAAAATTCAGTCACGTGCGCCCGGCCACGATCGGTCAGGCGGCCCGGATCCCGGGTGTCACACCGGCCGCGATCTCACTGCTGCTCGTGCATCTGAAAAAGCAACGCGCCAGCTAGTGGCGGATGTTGCGCGGCCGTGGGGAATCTTTTTGCCAGGTGCGGGTCGTAATACCTGTACGAACTACCAACAATAAACGACCCTCCTGCAGGGTCCCTTCAGGGAGGAGGTTCCCCATGCGCAAGTTAGTTTTCACCATTGTCTTTTGCCTGTTAAGCCCGCTGGCACTGGCGGAAGGCCATGCCGGTAACGGCCTGGTTTCCATCAAGAGCCATCACAGCGTCAAGGTCACGCTGGATCGTCTCGAGGCCGCCCTCAAGGTGAAGGGCATTACCATCGTCACACGCTGGAGCCATGATGCCGGCGCCAGCAAGGCAGGGATCGCTCTGCGGCCGACCGAGTTGCTGATCTTCGGCAACCCGAAGCTCGGCAGCCACATGTTCACGAGCGAGCAGACGGCCGGTATCGACCTGCCGATGAAGGCACTGGCCTGGCAGGATGAAAAGGGTCAGGTCTGGTTGAGCTATAACGATCCGCAGTACATTGCCGATCGGCACGGCATCCAGGACCGGCCGGAGATCGTGAAGAAGATGAGCGGCGCGCTCGGCAAGTTGACTGCCAAGGCCACGGCGAAAGAGTAAGTACTCACTTTGTCTTTTTTACACGACATGCCGCTACAATAGCGGCATGTCGCTTTCCGATTCTCTGCAAGATGGGCTCGCACAGCTCGGCTGCGCGCTCGGTGCCGCCCAGCAACAGCAGCTGCTCGAGTACCTCGCGCTGCTCGACAAATGGAACCGGGCCTATAACCTGACTGCGGTCCGTGTCCCGGCCGACATGGTGCCACAGCATCTGCTCGACAGCCTGAGCATCCGGCCGTATCTGTACGGCGAGCATGTGCTTGATGTGGGCACCGGCGCGGGCCTGCCCGGAATCCCGCTGGCCGTGGCCGAGCCGGACAGGCAATTCGTGCTGCTCGACAGCAACGGCAAGAAAACCCGTTTCGTGCTGCAGGCGGCAGCCACGCTCGGCCTGCACAATGTCGAGGTCGTGCATGGCCGCATCGAGGGTTACGAGGCGGCGCAACCCTTTGACACGATTATGTCCCGCGCCTTCGCGACACTGGCCGATTTTATTAACGGCTGCGCGCACCTGCTTGCGCCGCACGGCCACCTGCTGGCCATGAAAGGCAAGCACCCGGCGGATGAACTGGCACAGCTGCCCGGGGGCTGGCAATGCATGGCCGAACACGAGCTCGCGGTGCCGGGTATCGCGGCGGAACGCCGCGTGCTGGAGATATTCAGAATATAGTGCACGTCTGACTTGCAACTTGGCCCGCAGATCAGGACACTAGACGGCCCTGTGCAATACAAGAGTGTTTGGTAAAACACCATGGCCCGTATTTTCGCCATTGCTAATCAAAAAGGCGGCGTCGGCAAGACGACCACCTGCGTTAACCTTGCGGCATCGCTGGCAGTGACCAAGAAGCGTGTCCTGCTTATCGATATGGATCCGCAGGGCAATGCGACGATGGGCGCCGGGGTCGACAAGCACGAGGCTGAACTGACCGTATGTGATGTGTTGCTCGGCGAGGCCAATATCGCCTCCACGATCCAGCGCTCCGAAGAGGTTGGCCTCGATGTTGTGCCGGCCAACAGTGATCTGACCGCCGCCGAAATCGCGCTGATGAATATCGAGCACCGTGAGCGCATGTTGCGCGAGGCGCTGGCACCGGTGCTGGACAATTATGACTATGTCCTGATTGACTGCCCGCCCTCGTTGAACATGCTGACCCTGAATGCGCTGACCGCGGCCGACGGTGTGCTTATCCCGATGCAGTGCGAGTACTATGCGCTGGAAGGCCTGTCAGCCCTCGTCGAGACGATTGAAAAACTCCGCGCCACGGTTAACCCGCGCCTGCGCATCGAGGGCCTGTTGCGTACCATGTATGACCCGCGTAACCGGCTGGCCAGCGATGTGTCGAAGCAGCTGATCGGGCATTTTGGCGATACCGTGTACCGCACCATGGTGCCGCGCAATGTGCGCCTGGCCGAGGCGCCGAGTCATGGTTTGCCGGTTTTGCTGTATGATAGGTACTCGCGCGGTGCAGTCGCCTACCTGGCGCTGGCCGGGGAAATCCTGCGCCGGGCCGAACAACAAGGCCAGTTGGCCGAAGCGGCTGGCTGAAGCAGTAACGCTCCATCGCAAAAACAGAACAGAGAATCCCGGGAAAACATAATACATGGCTGCCAAGAAACGCGGACTCGGTCGTGGCCTCGATGCGCTGTTAGGCGCCGCGGCCCAGAGCACAGCAGACGCTGTTGACAAGGTGCCGGGCGGCGACAGTGAGGGTAGCCGGCAGTTGCCTGTCGATGTCATGCAACGCGGTAAATACCAGCCGCGCGTCGATATGCGCCAGGAATCGCTACAGGACCTTGCCGATTCCATCAAGTCGCAGGGCCTCGTGCAGCCGATCATCGTCCGTCCCATAGGCGGCGGTA
>JASFME010000121.1:0-6995 GCA_050117725.1 Granulosicoccaceae bacterium
CCATCTTGTTGAGCGATTCAGCTCGGAATCCGGTGTGGACCTGCGTGATGACGACAAGGCACTGGCGCGCCTGCGCGAGGCAGCCGAGGTCGCAAAGATCGAATTGTCGACCAGCACCACCACGCATATCAGTCTGCCCTATATCACTGCCGTGCGGGGGGAGCCGAAGCACCTGGAACTCGATGTGACGCGTGCTGAACTGGAACGCCAGGTGTACGAGGTTATCGAGCGGTGCCGCGGCCCCGTGGAACAGGCACTCAGTGATGCCGGGCTTGGCGCAAAGCAGGTTGATCGCATCGTGTTTGTCGGTGGACCGACACGTATGCCTGCAGTGCGCAAATTCTTCGAAGACCTGTTCGGGCGCAAGGCGGAAATGGGCGTCGACCCGATGGAGTGCGTGGCGAGCGGTGCGGCGATCCAGGCCGGCGTGCTGAGTGGCGAGGTCGGCGATATCGTGCTGGTTGACGTCACGCCTTTGACACTCGGGGTGGAAACCCTGGGTGGCGTTGCAACTTCATTGATTGCACGCAACACGCCTGTCCCTGTCAAACATACCGAGACCTTCACGACCGCGGCCGATATGCAATCGGCCGTGACTATCCATGTCTACCAGGGCGAGCGTCCGATGGCCAGTGACAATACCAGTCTCGGTGAATTCAACCTGGATGGCATTCCACCTGCGCCGCGTGGTGTACCGAAGATTGATGTCACGTTTGATATCGACAGTAACGGTATCCTCAATGTCACGGCCAAGGATCAGGCGACATCCCGCTCACAGTCGATCACGATCACCGGTTCGACGCGCCTGCCCGAGGAGGAAAAAGAGCGCATGGTCAAGGAGGCGGAGAAGTTCGCCGAGCAGGACAAGAAACGCCGCGAGCAGGCTGACAAACTCAACGAGGCCGATTCGGTATGTTACCAGGGCGAGAAAATGCTTGCCGATTTCAGTGACAAGCTCTCTGACGAAATGCAGAAAAACATCGAAGATGGCGTGCGTGATACGCGGGCGGCCCTGGCAATGAAGGATGCCGAGCTGGCGAAGCAGCACGCGGACGAACTGGCCAAGCTGTTGAAAGAGGCCGGCGTGGTGATCTATGCCGAGACACCTGGCGCAAAAGGCCCGTACCGGGAAGTCAAAACGGGTGAAGAGCAGCCATCGGGTGGACGCCCCAGCGGTTCAGGTCCACGGGGACGCGTTGTGGATGCAGACTACGAAGAAAGTTCCTGAAGCCTGAAGCATCATCACCATGGCCACAACACAGCGCGATTATTACGAGGTGCTAGGCGTTGCGCGCGATGCTGATCAGAAGGCCATCAAGGATGCCTTTCGTACCCTGGCCATGAAATACCACCCGGACCGTAACAAGGCACCGGACGCGGAAGAAAAATTCAAGGAGATTGCCGAGGCCTACGCCGTGCTGTCTGACCCGGACAAGCGGGCACAGTACGACGCGCGTGGCTTTGCGGGCGTGGCAGATTTCAGTGCCGAAGACCTGTTCGGCGGTATTGATTTCGGCGACATCTTTGACGATATGGGCTTCGGTTTCGATTTTGGTGGCGGCGGCATCTTCGACCGTCTGTTTCGCCACCGGCAGGCAGGACCGGCACGTGGTCAGGATCTCGAGGTTCGACTCGTTGTGCCCTTACAATTAATAAACTCGGGCGGTGACGAATCGGTACGTTATACACGTGCGATCAGATGTCCGACATGCTCGGGTTCCGGCGCGCAACCGGGTACTGCGCCGCGCCAGTGCGAAAGCTGCGGTGGCAGCGGGCGCAGGGTCGTCACGCGGGATGAGACAAAAAAGGGGGGCAGTGTCCGTTTCCAGCAGATCTCTGTTTGTCCCACCTGCAAGGGCAAGGGGACATTTATCGATCATCCCTGCAAACTGTGTCATGGCAGGGGGGAAATTGAAAAAGAGGAATCGCTCAAGGTACATGTTCCCGCAGGCATAGAAGAAGGGACCTCTTTACGGATCAAGGGCCATGGTATGCCGAGCGAGGACCCCGGTGGGCCGCCCGGGGATCTGTTTGTCACGGTACATAGCGCCCCCGATCCGCGGTTCGAGCGTAGTGGCGCCGATCTCTGGCGGCTCGAGACACTGGAAGTTGCCGATGCGGTGCTGGGTGCAAAGCTCAAGGTTCCGACGCTGGAGGGTGCGGTCGACGTCAGGGTACCGCCCGGCACCCAGCCAGACGAGGTCCTGCGCCTGCGCAACAAGGGCCTGCCACGGTTCGATGGCAGCGGGCGGGGTAGTCTCAACATACGTATCCAGGTCAATATCCCGGAGAAGCTGTCAGACGAAGAGCGCACGCTTTACGAGCAATTGCGCAGCCTCGGCCAGGCAGACAAGCAGAAGAAGGGCTGATGGAAATAACATGGTGATTGTCACATTCATGCCTCTGTGTTTTTGATATAAATCAATGAAATCACACAATGAATCGTTGTAGCATTTAATCGAAATATGACCAATGAAGAGGAAATATATTCACTACAGGAGCACATGTTATGGCTACGGCAAAAAAGAAAACAGGCAAGAAAGCAGCGAAGAAGGCAGCTGCGAAACAAAGCAAGCAGGAAATACAGAAGGCAGAGCCTGTACGTCCCATGAGTCCTTTCGAGGAAATGGACCGGCTGTTTGAGAGTTATTTCCCGCGAGGCTGGTTGCGCCCTTTCCGTTTCGAGTGGCCGTCCTTTCCGGAACTTCCAATGCCATTTGAGGGTAAAGCACCGCATGTCGATATCATTGATCGCAAGAACCAGGTTGTGGTGAAGGCCGCATTACCCGGTGTCGACAAGAAGGATGTTGATGTGTCGGTGACAAAAAACTCGGTGACCATCAAGGGCGCTACGAGTCACGAAGAAAAAGAAGAGAAGGAAGATTACTACCGTAGTGAAATCTCGCGTGGCTCCTATTGCCGTTCCATGATCCTGCCGGCAGAGGTGGACGAAACGAAGGCCAAGGCGAAATTCAAGGACGGTATCCTGGAATTGACCCTGCCCAAGATCAAGAAAGAAAAGGAAAAGCGCCGTTCCGTCAAGGTGGAATAAAAAATTCCCGGTGTCGCTTTAAAAAACCCCGGTCCGTGTACAGACCGGGTTTTTTGTTTGTCGACAGGATTCACATGATTAACTGGATAAATGGGGAAAATAAAAGGATGCCATTGTATCCTGTTAAACAGGGTGTTTTTATCTCCTGCATAGTCTTTATGGCTTACTGTTTCGTGCAGCCCCGGGCGAGCCAGTAATCGATGCTCAGGTATTTGCCCGCGCCGATAAAGAACAGCACCAGCAACATAATAAAATAGGTAGCGGCAAACTCGATGCCGTTATTAAGAATTGTGATACTGCCTTGGCCGGTCAACCAGTCATAGTTGCCATGCTCACGCAGGATATCTTTCGCGACTGACAGGCGTTCGCTGGCATCCTGTGCATCCGCACAATTGAACAGACAGAACTTCGCATCGGCGATGGCCTGCCAGCCGTTTTCCCAGTGGACGGAGAAGATGGCCACGAGCATGGTGACCATGAGGGGAATCGATATCCAGCGAACGGCAAAGCCGACAAGCAGCAGGATGGCGCCGAGCAGTTCGGTCGTCGTGGCGAGAAAGGCCATCAGCTCCGGAAAGGGCAGGCCCAGTCCCCAGTCCGGGTTACCAAACCAGGCGGCTGTGCTTTCGAAGTCATCGAATTTACTTTTTCCCGCCATCCAGAAAATCGGCGCGAGATATAAACGCAGCGCGAGTGGAGCGAGAAAATCAACCGCACGGGTGCGATCGAGCATGCCCTGCAATGTGCACAGAAATTTCATAAGGCCAGCCTCCTCTTCCTTGTACCTTTTTTCGTTTGTAGTTATCTGGTGCTGGTACCTAGGACAATGTCGCGTACCTGGAGTTCCTTTAATGTTTGCAGCCCGCCCTCGATCACAATCTCCGGATCAGGATGCTGTAATTCGTTGGCAATTTGCTCAAGGGCGGCGCGGCCGCTGAGTTGCCGGTTTTCTTGCAATAAGTACAAGAGGCGGGCAGTCACCGGGTTCATTTCCATAAAATGCACTTCGTCGGACTTGTCACGGTACACGACGATGTGTGTAGGCTGCTCACCCGGTTGTTCGGGGGTAAAGTCGGGACTGATTTGATGCACAGGATAACTGTAGCTGAGCGGCCAGGCGAGGGGTGAAATAACCGGGTGTCCTTGCAGCAAATCCCCTCCGGCGTCGATCGCTGTCATATCGATCCCGGTTTCATCGATCGACAGGGCCAGTTCCACCCACTCGTAGTGGGCCAGTTCCAGTATGAAGGGGTAATCACAGTCGCGTGGTTCATGTTCATTTTCAAGGTAAGCGAGAAATTCCTGAGAAACCTCGAGAAAATAAGGCGTCTGGTTGCGATGCCGTTTGAAAAAGTCGCGCACCATGGCGTGCCAGTCACCATCATTGTACAGGCTGCGCAGGACCGGGAAGCCATTGGCAATAAAGCCTTCGATATTATTGTAGAACAGTTCGCTGTAGATCCTGATGCGGCGTTCTTCCATACCGGCAGGCACCGGCACATTGTCCGGGTCACGAATATGGGCAGTAAAATCGTACTGCCAGTCCCTGAAGGATTTTTTCTCAGCCACGGTCTGCGACGGCGCGGTCATCGTTTTGCAGGCTCCATCTGTCCTGGATATCGACAATCCGGTCGACCTCGGTAAGCAGTTCCGGCAGTGGCGGGATATTGAAATCGCGTTCGAGCAAGGTCGGGATCACGCCAAAACGCTGGTAGGTCTTTTCCAGCAGATTCCACACCGGGTCGATGATATCGGCACCATGCGTATCGACGATCAGGTCTTCGGCCTCATTGTAATGTCCGGCAATATGGATATAGGCGATACGTTCACCGGGGACGGCATTCAGAAATTGTTCGGCGTCGTAGTGGTGATTGATGCTGTTGACGTAGATATTGTTGACATCCAGGTGCAGCAGGCAGTCGGCCTGTTCGAGCACGGCGTTGAGGAACTCGATTTCCGGCATGTCCTTGCCGGGTGCCGCGTAGTAGGAAACGTTTTCCATCGCGATTTGTTGATTGAGGATATCCTGTACGCGCTTGATACGCTCCACGACATGTTTGATCGCTTCTTCGGTGAAGGGGATCGGCAGCAGGTCATACAGGTGGCCTTCATCACCACAGTAACTCAGGTGTTCGCTGTACAGCTTGATGTCATACTCATCGAGGAAACGGCCGACACGGCGCACAAAGTCCTCGTCGAGTGGCGCCGGGCTGCCGATGGAGAGCGACAGACCATGGCAGACAAAATCGTGTTGTTCGGTGAAGGCGCGGAATTTTTTGCCCATCGCGCCACCGAGGCCGATCCAGTTTTCCGGTGCGACCTCGTAAAAATCCACTTGTGCCGGGGGATGCTCGGCCAGCGGGTCCATGAGGACCCGCCGGTATCCGAGACCGGCTCCATGAACGGGAAATTGTTCCATGTTCATAGCTCCGTTATAGCAGGCAAATTACTTGGTAGCGCCACACTTGGCTTCGCCACATTTGGCTTCCGGCTTTTTGGCGCCACATTTTGCTTCCTGCTCTTTGGCGGTTGCCTTCTTGCCTTCGCCACACTTGCCTTCGCCACACTTGGCTTCAGTACCTTTCTTTTCGGCCTTCTGCTGTGCGCCGCACTTGCCTTCCTCGGCCTGCATTTTATCGGCCTTCTGGCCGCCGCACTTGGCTTCGGCAATCTGCTGGTAACCGTGAGACAGGTCGGTCATGCCGAACGGGTTGGCATTATCCGCAGCAGCCGGAGTGGCAGCTACGCCCAGGGCGAATGCTGTGCCGAGAGCGGCAGCCAGTGGTTTCATCGTAGTCTTCTTTGACATTGGGTGTTGCCTCCTAGATTTACACATTAAAAAGGTTTTGTTAGTGGTTATTGGTATACAACTATCACCACCGGCAGGTTTTCCAATGGTAGCTACCGGACCACGTGATAGATGTGACAGTGGCCTGTCGGGTAAGTTCCCTCTCCACCAGGTACTGACGCCAGCATTATTATCTGAAATCTCCGGGGCGGACAAGTGAAGAATGTCACACAACGGGACAAAGGCCGGTGACCGCACTGTTCGAGGGCAATGTTGATCAACAGTCCTTTGTATAATCAGGGCATTAGCGGTGATTGCTAATGCTTATTTGTTGGTGGCATAGCCGGGCTCAGCCTGATTGTCGCCTCCACAAAGGAGGCGAGCGGTCTGGAGAAAATTTCGCAAGGCAGGGGAAGAATTAATCGTTTTCAGCGTAGCAGCTTGCGCAGGCAGACAAGGTAGGCGGCGTCATCCGGCATGCGGTTGTTGCGCTGTGCCTGCCACAGGATTTCGCCGAGGCACTCCATGACCGCATGATCAGCGGCGTGTGCATCGCCAGTTTGGGCCACGATTTGCTGGTAAACCTCGACAATACCTGCCGGGCGATCCGTGCTGAGTTGCTCCTGGATAGCGATGTGCATCCCCATGTGCAGGAACGGGTTGGTTTCACCGTTTTCCGGTAACCAGTCGCGGTCAATTGCGCTATCGGGGTTTTCGAGCAAGGCGTGATATTCCGGGTGCAGACCGATGACGCCGACGATCATCTGTTCGAGCGGCTGCAACGGTTCATTGTCGCGATGTTTGCGCCAGGCTTCGCTGTATACCTGGCGGATCTGGTTTCTGTCGTTAGAGAACATGATATCCGGATTGATGATTTATGAATGATGATGGATGAACAGGTTACGATCATCGCTCATCAATCCTCGTTCATCAATACGTTTTGTTCCTCTTGCGTTTTCTGCTTGTACTCGCATGCCCAGACCCGGTACGGGTGGGGTACTCACAATGAACCTCGCAGAGGTTCTGTGAGCGGGCTATCAATTCTCTTTCGTTTTAGACCGGTATTCGCACAGGTCACGAATAATACACCCCGGGCAGTCCGGCTTGCGCGCCTTGCACACGTAGCGGCCATGCAGGATCAGCCAGTGGTGCGCA
>JASFME010000122.1:0-6926 GCA_050117725.1 Granulosicoccaceae bacterium
CTCGAGGTTGACCTCGAGGCGCAAACTATCACCACGCCTTCGGGTGAAAGCATCACCTTTGATGTCGATCCTTTTCGCAAGCACTGTCTGCTCAATGGTCTCGATGATATTGGCCTGACCTTGCAGCATGTCGACGAAATCCGTGCCTACGAGGAACGCCGCAAGAAACAGGCGCCATGGCTGTTCTAATATGATCTTTCTCAGGACAATGACACAGAGGGCGCAAAGTGGTGTTATTTAGAGAATCTTTGCTCTTTTTGCGTTTTTGCGTCTCAGCGTTGGGTTTATTGAAATCAGGGATTTGTTATGTCTAAAAAAATTGCTGTTTTACCCGGTGACGGTATCGGGATCGAGATTGTCGCCGAGGCGGTCAAGGTCATGGAATGCCTGCGCGATGATTATGGCTTCGCTGTCGAAATGGAGCAGGGCCTGGTCGGTGGCTCGGCCTACGACGAGACCGGCAGTCCCCTGCCTCAGGCCACGCTGGATCTGGCGAAGCAGTCGGATGCGGTGCTGCTCGGTGCGGTCGGTGGTTACAAATGGGAGTCACTGGATATCGCGGTACGCCCGGAAAAGGGCCTGCTCGGCCTGCGTGCCGAACTGGAGCTGTTTGCCAACCTGCGCCCGGCGATCCTCTATCCACAACTTGCCGATGCCTCGACCCTGAGGCATGACATCGTCGCCGGCCTTGATATCATGATCGTGCGCGAATTGACTGGTGGCATTTACTTTGGACAGCCGCGTGGTATCGAAACCATGGCCAATGGTGAACGCCGTGGTTACAACACGCTCGTGTATAGCGAATCGGAAGTTGAACGTATCGGCCGCGTGGCATTTGAAATTGCGATGAAGCGCGATCGCCGCGTCTGTTCTGTGGACAAGGCCAACGTACTTGAATGTACCGAGATGTGGCGTGAAGTTATGGAAACCGTGGCAAAAGATTTCCCGGACGTGGAACTCAGCCACATGTATGTCGATAACGCCGCCATGCAACTGGTGCGCGCGCCGAAGCAGTTTGATGTCATGGTGACAACCAACATGTTCGGCGACATCCTGTCGGATTGTGCAGCCATGCTGACAGGTTCCATCGGTATGTTGCCGTCGGCATCACTCGACGCGAACAGCAAGGGCATGTACGAGCCGATTCATGGATCGGCACCGGATATTGCCGGGCAGAACAAGGCCAACCCGCTGGCAACGATTCTGTCGGTGGCGATGATGCTGCGCTATACGTTCGCCGAAGGGGAACACGCTGCGCGTATTGAACGGGCGGTTGGCAAAGTGCTGGATGATGGTTTGCGCACTGCGGATATTCATTCGGAAGGTATGCAACTGGTCAGCACCAGCGAGATGGGCGATGCAGTCATTGCGGCATTGCGCGCCTGAGAACAGATTAGCTAGAGAGAGGACGGGATGATGAAAAAGGTTGGTTTTGTTGGTTGGCGCGGCATGGTCGGTTCGGTACTCATGCAACGCATGCGTGAGGAAAACGATTTCAATGCGATCGAGCCGGTATTCTTCACGACTTCGCAGGCCGGTCAGTCCGGCCCGGATGTGGGCAAGGACGTGCCGCTACTGAAAGATGCAAACAACATTGATGAACTGCAGGCGATGGATGTCATCGTGACCTGCCAGGGCGGTGATTACACCAAGGCTGTGTATGCTGATCTGCGCAAGGCAGGCTGGGAGGGCTACTGGATCGATGCGGCCTCGAGTCTGCGCATGGCCGAAGACAGCATTATCGTACTTGATCCGGTGAACCGCGATGTTATCGATGAATCACTGGCCAGTGGTGTGAAGACCTACGTCGGTGGTAACTGTACGGTCAGTCTAATGCTTATGGCAATTGGTGGTTTGATCGAGAAAGACATGATCGAGTGGGTAACACCCATGACCTATCAGGCTGCCTCTGGTTCCGGGGCGCAAAACATGCGCGAGTTGATCCGGCAGATGGGTGCCATCAGTGACAGCGTCAAGGCACTGAATGATGATCCGGCCAGCGCGATCCTCGAGATCGATAAACAGGTCACAGATTTCATCCGCAGTGATGCCTATCCTACCGAGCACTGGCCGGTACCACTGGCCGCGAGCCTGATCCCGTGGATCGATGTGCCACTCGACTCGGGGCAGAGCAAGGAGGAATGGAAGGCGCAGGTGGAAACCAACAAGATACTCGGGCGTTCGGATAATCCGGTGCCGATTGACGGTTTGTGTGTGCGGATCGGCGCGATGCGCTGCCATTCACAGGCGCTGACCATCAAGCTGAAGAATGATGTGCCGCTTGATGAAATCCATGACATTCTCGCCGCGCACAATGACTGGGTGAAAGTCGTACCGAACGATCCCAATCCGACCATGGCTGAACTGACCCCGGCCGCCGTGACCGGCACACTGACCGTGCCGGTTGGCCGCCTGCGCAAACTCAGCATGGGCCCGCAGTACCTGTCGGCCTTCACGGTTGGTGATCAGTTGTTATGGGGAGCCGCCGAACCGCTGCGCCGTATGCTGCGCATCCTGCTGGAGCACTGATGGCAGAGGAGGGGATCTCGCTGGCGATTGCCGGTGCCTCAAGCGACTTCGGCCGTGCCTTGACAGGAGGCCTGTCCTCGCTGGCATTGCCGTTATCGGTACTGCATTTGCTGGATCCCCGCGATACGGCCTCGGGGCGTATCGAATATGATGGCCATTATCATACGGTCGCCGCCATCGAGGACTTCGATTTTGCCGGCACAGACCTGGTGATATGTGCGACCGGGCCTGAACTGGCCCGGCAGCACATTCCGCGCGCCCGCCAGGCGGGTAGCCTGGTCATCGACCTGTCGGGCGCGAGCAGTCTGGAACCCGGCGTGCCGCTGATCGTGGCCGGCGTCAATGATGACATGCTGGCAGGGCTTGGCCGGGGTGACCTGGTTGCCAGCCCCGATCCGTTCACGGTGCAACTGTGCCATCTGCTCAAACCCTTGTCTGACGCGGGTTTCGGGCTGCAACGCGTGGACAGCATGGCCTGTCGGGCCGTGAGCATGCTCGGCAAAAGCGGCAGCGACACGCTGGCGTATGAAACCGTGCAATTGTTGAATATGCGCCAGCCGGAACGCTTTGGTCTGGGCCGCCAGATTGCCTTTAACCTGTTGCCGGCGGGCATGGATGTGGCTGAACATATCGGCGCAGAAACAAGAAAAGTTTTGGATAAACAAGAGCTTGAGATAAACTTGAGGGTAATTGACAGCCCCGTATTCCACGGCAACAGTCTGCAATGTTTTATCGATTTTGCACAGGCCTGCGAGTTAGCGAGGTGCCGGCAGGTCTGGGCAGACAGCCCGGCCATCGAGTTGTATGAGGCCGGTCCCCCCAGCGCCGTGACGGAGGCGACCGGTAACACGCATATCGTGCTCGGTGGTCTCGAACCGCGTGACGGGGAACGTCCTGGCATCAGTATCTGGAGTGTCGCCGATGGCCTGCTTGCAGGCGTTGCCGGGAATGCATTGGCGATAGCCGGGATATTGGTAAAATCTGTTTTGTAATGTATAGTTATTGAATAAATATAAAGGCCATTCGAACTTTTGAATGGGCTGGTGGCCGGGGAGGTGGTACTGAAATCACTCTACGCGGCAGAGCCTCGTTCAGGGATGAATGACAAATCAGAATAATATGGAGTGAGGACCTTGCGCACACTCAAGCTTGTTTTACTTTCAGTTATTTTCTTTTTGTCGTCGAACATTGCCCACCCGTTGGGGGTTGGCGATATTAGTGTCAATTCAGCGCTGAATGAACCTCTCGATGCCGAGATCGGGCTGTTCTCATTACGCCCGGGAGAGATCGACAACCTGCGGGTGACCCTGGCCACGCCGGCAGAATTTGCCCGCGCCGGCATCGATCGCCCTCTGGTATTGTCATATCTGCAATTCAAGCTTGTCCAGCGCCAGAATGGTTCGGCGGTTATCAAGGTAACCTCGAAGAACCCTATCAAGGAGCCCTTCCTCGATTTTCTGGTGGAAGTCAACTGGTCAAGTGGTCGTATCCTGCGTGAATATACCCTGTTGCTCGACCCGCCCGTGTTTGCCCAGCGCAAGGCTGCACCGGTACAGGCACCGAAAGCCGTCATTGCACCGGCACCGACACGTGCGAAAACCGTTCAGCCGGCGCCGACCGTCAGCCGCGCCACAGGTGATGACCTGTTCCCACGTATTGATATCGGTGCCGATGCGGCTGCACCGCGCACAGCGTCGACCAGGACCGAAGTGGTATCAGATACCTACCGTACCACCGCAACGAGTACTTTGTGGTCAGTTGCTGAAGATCTGCGTCCGGCTGACGTCACCACCCAGCAGATGATGATGGCCCTGTTGCGTACCAACCCCGACGCCTTTACCCATAACAATATCAATGGCCTGAAGTCAGGCCAGGTACTGCGTATTCCTGATCACGATACATTGCTTGCGCTCAGTCAGCGTGAGGCACTGCGCGTGGTACGGGAGCAACATGCTGCCTGGCGCGAAGCACGCAGCGAACTGGTCAGTGCGCCAACCGCAAAAGGTACAGCCGAAACCAGCAGTACGACAACGACGACTGCGCCGGCAACAAGCACACGGCCTGGCGTCAAACTGATCACACCTGAAGCAGGGGATAGCAGCGCAGTTGCGGGTGGGACAGGCAAAGACCTCGATGCGTTACGCCAGGAACTGGCGCTGGTTAATGAACAGCTCGCGTCGAAAACCCAGGAAAACACTGATATTCAGGCGCGTCTGCAGGAACTTCAGGAACAGATCCAGACCATGGAAAGGCTGATTGCACTGAAGAACAAGTCACTCGAAGACTTGCAGGCTAAACTTGGCGACGAAACTGTTCCCGCCACTCCTGTTACTCCGGTGCCTGCGGTTAAACCCGTTGAACCGGCAACCAAAGCCACACCGCCGGTAGCTGCTGTAACTGATGGCAAGCCGGTCAATCCATATGTCTTGAAGGATATCCCTGCGCCAAAACCTGCCCCGGTCAGGCCGGCCCCGAAGCCTGCTGCCAAGCCGCCCGTTGCTGCAGCGCCAGCAGAAAAAGGCCTGCTTGATACCGTCTTCGGTTTGTTGAAAGATCCGATGACACTGGCCCTGCTTGGCGGTGTGTTCATAGCCTTGCTGGCGCTTGCCTGGGTGGTCATGCGTCGTCGGCGTGTCGAATCCATGGGTTTCCCGGAAAGTATATTGACCGAGCGTGCGGCGAGTTCGACCGTGACCGAGACTCGCGAAGCCGGGGAAGAGAGTTCACTGCTGAGTGATTTCTCATCGACATCGATGGGTAGCTCGCTTGAAGAAGCTGGTGAGGTTGATCCACTTGCTGAGGCAGATGTGTATTTGGCCTATAACAAGTACCAGCAGGCCGAGGAACTTTTGCAGGGCGCAATTCAGGATGAGCCTGAACGTCTTGATCTGAAGGTCAAACTGCTCGAAGTCTACTCCAGCGCGCGCAACGCGGAAGCATTTGCGCAACTCGCCGAGGAGGTTCACAGCAAGCTCGATGATACCAACACGGCCTTGTGGGACAAGGTTGCACCAATGGGGCGCGAACTATGCCCGGGCAATCCATTATTTGGGTCCGATGCCGGTGAAAGTGTCCTGGAAATTGCAGAGGTTGGTGAAGAAATACCGGTTGAAACAGGTGCAGAAGAAGACATCGAGTTTGACCTGGGTGATTTGTCACTGGACACGGCTGAGGCTGCCGCGGAAGAGCCAGCCGCAGAAGCGGTACCTACCGAAGAGGCGCTTGAGTCATCGGCAGAGTCAGCTGAAGATCTTGAACTGGATATGGAGGATCTGGAAAGCTTCGATCTTGATACCGGTACGAGTGCCGGGACAGTCAGTGAGGGAATCTCTGACGAACCCGGGGAGCTTGAACCTGAGTTCGACAGTTTCGAAGAACCATCAGCTGAAACAGTTGAAGAAGCCGGTTCTGAGACAGAAGAGGAAGAAGCTCTCGATTTTGGTGATATCGATCTCGATGCCCTCGATGCAGAAATCAGCGGTATAGAGCAGGCGGCTGCAGCAGAGCCAGAAGATGTTACTGAATCTGAAGCCGCAGATCTGCAGATGGCTGAGGAGGAAGGCGGCGACATTGGCATGGACGAAGTTGCAACCAAACTTGACCTTGCCAAAGCCTATATCGACATGGGTGATCCGGACGGTGCGCGCGGTATCCTTGATGAAGTCCTGAATGAAGGTAATGAGGGGCAGAAACAGGAAGCGCAGGAACTTCTGCAACAGTTATAGCATCGAGCTGGCGATGCCAGCCATTATATTTATATCAGCACGGGCCTTATGGCCCGTGTCCTGTTTCTGGAGACTGCCATGCATCCGGTAATACGTATTGTGACATGTATCAGCTTTATTATTATGATCGCCAATGCGACATGGCCTGTCCTGATCATATTTGCAGTGAGCATACTGGCCCTGTCACTGTTTATCGCCACAGAGGTGCTTTCGAAAACAATACGTTTTGCCTGGCGCCTCAAATGGTTGATGATTTCGATAGCTGTTTTGTACCTGTGGTGGACCCCTGGAGAACCACTCTCGATCGTTGGTTGGCATATAGATAGCCCATGGTGGCCAACCAGGCAGGGAGGGTTACATGCAGTACACCGTATAGGAATACTGCTACTGATTATTTTGAGTGTACAACTCATGATGATACGAAGCAGGGAGGACGAACTGGTAGCAGCTATTGATTGGCTGGCCACACCATTGCGTTGGCTGGGAATAACAACAGGAAGCTTTGCATTGCGTTGTGCATTGACAATGAAGGCATTACAGGGCATGGAACATACTGTCCGGTCGAGTCTCCAGGCGCCGGTATCAGGCAAGCGTTTTACACGGATTGTACAGGTAATGGCTGAGGTATATGGCAAGGCTGCCTATGACAGGAGCGGACAGATTGCCGCGTTG
>JASFME010000123.1:0-6892 GCA_050117725.1 Granulosicoccaceae bacterium
CCGGATGGCAGCAGTAGCTGGATGACCGGCACCCCGCTGTGGGTATTCGGCGGTCTGATCCTGCTCACCATGCTGATTATCCAGTTCCTGCCGAAACTGACCTCGGCCTTCCCGGCCTCGCTGGCCGCGATCATCACCGTGACGCTGCTCGTCATCGGCCTGAACATCGACACGAACACGGTCGGTGACCTGGCCTCCATCGAGGGTGGCCTGCCGACATTCCACATCCCGGCCGTGCCGTTGTCACTGGAGACGCTGTGGATCATCCTGCCATATTCCATCATTCTCGCCGCGGTCGGCCTGATCGAATCCTTGCTGACGCTGTCGCTGATCGATGATGTGACGAACACGCGCGGCCGCGGTAACCGTGAGTGTGTCGGCCAGGGTATCGCCAATACCGTGACCGGCATGTTCGGCGGCATGGGCGGTTGCGCGATGATCGGCCAGAGCATGATCAATGTGAATTCCGGTGGCCATCAACGCCTGTCGGGAGTCAGTGCCGCACTGTTCCTGCTCGGCTTTATCCTGTTCGCCTCGGACCTGATCGAGGCCATCCCGCTGGCGGCCCTGGTTGGCGTTATGTTCATCGTCGTGCTCGGCACCTTTGAATGGTCGAGTCTGCGCATCATGGGCAAGATCCCGCGTACCGATGCCTTTGTGCTGATCCTGGTATCGGCCGTCACGGTCATGACCGATCTGGCGATTGCCGTGATTGTCGGCGTGATCGTGTCTGCCGTGGCATTTGCCTGGGAACATGCCAAGCACATCAATATCAAGAGTTATGATGACGAGCAGGGCTCGCGTGTCTATGAACTCAACGGGCCGCTGTTCTTCGGCTCGGTGAAGAATTTCCTCGAACTGTTCGACCCGGCCAACGACCCGGACGATGTCATCATCGAGTTCCAGAATTCGCGCGTTGCGGATCACTCGGCGATCGAGGCCATCGATAACCTGGCCGAGAGATACATCAATGCCGGCAAGACGCTGCACCTGCGGCACCTGAGCCAGGAATGCCGGTTGCTGCTGAGGAAGGCGGGGGATCTCGTCGAGGTTAACGTCATGGAAGATCCGCGCTACCATGTGGCGGATGACCAGCTTGCCTGAACTGCATCCACAACTTGCCAAAGACTGTATCGAGCTTGGCCGCTTCAGCCTGTGCCGGCTGCTGCTCATGAACGATGCCAACTACCCGTGGTTTATTCTTGTGCCGATGCGCGACGGTATGCATGAAATTCATGAGTTATTCGAGGCCGATCAGCAACAACTGCTGCGCGAGTCGAGTCTCGTATCACGCATGCTGGTGGATGCGTTCAGGGCGGACAAGGTCAATATCGCGGCACTCGGCAATATTGTGCCGCAACTGCATATCCATCATATCGCACGCTACAAGGATGATCCCGCCTGGCCAGCACCCGTATGGGGCAAGCATGCGGCAAAGCCTTATCCGGACAAGGACTTGCAAGAACTGGTCAGTAAAGTACAGCTGGCGTTGGGGAATGGTTTCCTGACCCTGAATGCGTGAATGCCTGCCTATCCAATTGTGACCCCCATTTCAATATAAAAAGTGGACATGACCTCTTCCTGTTGTTCCTGCCCGGGCTGACTTTTGCGCGTCATGGCTTCCACTCATGCAGCCTTGATCACCTCTTCATCAATAACCTGTGGGTAGAGCCGGAACAGTTTCTCGACGAGTAATGCCTGTTTGCGGGCACATTGTTCAAAATGCCGACGTTGTTTGTATAGATATCACGGTGCAGGCCATTGACCGTCACGGCCTCGGCCAATTCATAGCGGATAATGCTCATCACGCCGCGAAACGGGTTTAGCAGGCGTTGCACATCGCGGCGAATTGACTTAGCCATACTCTGGCCAAACCCGGCCGTGGCAGGCAAATTTGTTTACCTGTGGGAAATCAGGAAGTTAATGCCCTACAAAAAGTCCGAAAATATTAGTGGACACTAATATGCACTTTGGGTAGAATACTTGACAATTACACTATGTTTTAACCGCGTCATAGCGGACAGGAGAGATTCATGCAGGCGGAAGTGAATGGCAAGATTATCGAGCTGAGCGAAGCCGGCTGGTTGCTTAACCTCGATGAGTGGAGTGAAGAACTCGCCGTTGAGATCGCGAAGAATGAAAAGATCCCGGAGCTGACCGAGGAGCACTGGGACATCATTAATACAGCCCGCGATTTCTTCCAGGAAAATGGTATCGTTGCCGAGCCACGCGCGTTCAGCAAGATCATGAAGCAGAAGTACGGCAAGGACCGCAGCGATCAGAAATACATCTACTCGCTGTTCCCGACCGGCCTGATCAAGTGCGCCAACAAGGTCGCCGGCCTGCCGCGGCCGAAGGGCTGCAGCTAAGTCGATTCAGACTTGTCCGATTGAAAGGGGAACCACGCAGGTGGTTCCCCTTTTTTATTATCTGCCCGCACCATCAGGTAAGATAGGCGTATGGCTCATACCCTCGATGACTTGCTGCGCATCATGGCGGCGCTGCGCGATCCCGACACAGGCTGTCCGTGGGATCGCAAGCAGACCTTCGCCACAATTGCACCCTACACCATAGAAGAGGCCTACGAAGTTGCCGATGCGATCGCGCAGGGCGACTTGCACGAGTTACGCGAGGAGCTCGGCGACCTGTTGTTCCAGGTTGTGTTCTACGCGCAGCTCGGCAAGGAGCAGGGCGCCTTTGCATTCCATGACGTGGTCGAGGCGATTTGCGAAAAGCTCGTGCGTCGTCATCCGCATGTGTTCGAGGATACACAGTTCGAGAGCGATGAAGACCTGCATGCTGCCTGGGAGGCAGAGAAAAAACGTGAACGCGCGGCGAAAGGCAAGGATGAGAGCGTGCTCGATGGCGTGGCACGGGCCCTGCCGGCCCTGGTGCGGGCGCAGAAACTGCAAAAGCGTGCAGCACGGGTCGGCTTTGACTGGCCCGATGTCAGTGGCGTGATTGCCAAGCTGCGCGAGGAGATCGACGAACTCGAGGCCGAGATCGGCACCGACCAACTGCGCGCCGCCGAAGAACTTGGCGATATGCTGTTCGCCATGGTCAACCTGTCTCGCCACCTCGGCATCGAACCGGAAGGTGCGCTGCGCGAGGCAAATGCGAAATTTGAGCGGCGCTTCCGCGAGGTGGAGCAGCGCGTCAGCAAGGCGGGACAGGCCGTCAACGAACTCGCTCTCGAGACGCTCGATGCCCACTGGGATGCGGTGAAACGCGATGAACCCACGTCATAGGCTGTAATCTCCGGCCTACACAATCCACCTGTAATTTCCGGCTTTTTATTTGGCGCTCACGGCAGTAGGCTACGCCCAATTACTCGCCACACCTGATTTCAACAATAATGGAGAAATCATCATGAAACAGCGTCATGGATGGCTGGTCGGGGTAATAGCCAGTCTGATTTCAATCCAGGTACTTGCTGCTGTACCGGGCCAGGGCAAGGTGCCGGGACAATACATCATCATGTTGCACGATGATGCCGAGCCGCTCGCGGCCGCGCAGGCGCTCGCCCATGCCCATGAACTGGGTTTGCTACATGTCTATGAGTACGCGATCCGCGGCTTTGCCGCGGTCGTGCCGCCAGGACGCCTCGCCGCACTGCAACGCGATCCGCGCGTGCGCAGTGTGACAGCAGATCGCTTTGTCCAGGCATTGCCGAAGCCGTGTGCGACACCGCCATGTAAAGGCAATGGTGGCGGCGGTGACGAACCGCCCCCACCTTCGGGCCAGACAGTACCGACCGGTGTCAGTCGTATCAATGGCACGTCGAGCAGTACCGCGGCCGGTGATGGCAGTGGCAGTGTCAATGTCGGTGTGGCCGTGATCGATACGGGCATCGATGTCGATCATGCCGACCTGAATGTCGCCGGTGGCATCAATTGTTCGAAGGGGCGCAGTGACAAGTATAACGACGGCAATGGTCATGGCACGCATGTCGCCGGCACGATTGGCGCACTCGATAATGGCACCGGTGTGGTTGGTGTCGCACCGGGTGTCCGCCTGTACGCGGTGCGTGTGCTGAACAACGCGGGTAGCGGCTTCACCTCGGATGT
This sequence comes from Granulosicoccaceae bacterium, assembly GCA_050117725.1. Lineage (GTDB taxonomy): Bacteria > Pseudomonadota > Gammaproteobacteria > AKS1 > AKS1 > JASFJH01. The sequence continues at coordinate 4,068 of JASFME010000123.1, forward strand.
TATCTGCGGCATTGACTGGGTGACAGCGAATGCCGCGGTGCATGGCATCAGCGTGGCCAATATGTCACTGGGTGGCCCAGGTGGGGACAGTGTCTGCGGGACGGCCGTCGATCCGGAACATGAAGCCATCTGCAGCCTTGTCAATGCCGGTGTCACGGTTGCGGTGGCGGCGGGTAATGATGCAGAGGATGCGAACGGTTCCACACCGGCGAGCTACGATGAAGTGATCACAGTCTCGGCACTGGCCGATTTTGATGGTGCAGCTGGCGCTATCGGCAGTCCGACCTGCCGCAACGACGAGGACGACACGTTCGCCAATTTCAGTAACTTCGGTGCCGATGTCGATATCATTGCACCGGGCGTGTGTATCGAGTCGACCTGGAATGATGGTGGTTATAATACTATCAGTGGTACCTCGATGGCCTCGCCGCACGTCGCTGGAGCAGCGGCACTGTATCTTGTCAACAACCCCGGGCTGAGCCCGGCACAGGTCAGGTCAGCGCTCGCTGCTGCCGGCAATTACAACTGGAATAACAGCGATGATCCGGATGGTAGCCAGGAACCATTGCTTGATGTCGGTACCTTCTGATTCATGTTTTTGCACCGGTCCTGCGACAGGGCCGGTGTCTTATCTGGTAAAATAGGTTCCGGTAGCAATTAAGGACAGGAACCCATCATGACCGATTCCCAGGTCGAAAACAGCTTTGAAGCAGCCTTTCGCCGTGTTGTTGAACTCGGCAATGGCATGGCGGCCGGCGATGAGGATGCCCATCCGTGGGACATCGCCGATGGCATGCTGGCCGGTGCGATCCAGTACTGGTTGTATGCGCGCCAACCGTGTGGCGATCACAGTTGCGATGACTGCGAGCCGATCAGCACCGCCGAGCTGCGCACGGCGGAACTTATGAAACTCGTGCAGGAATTCGCCGAGGAAAGCGAATATTATCATGCACCGACGGATGTGAACGTCGGGCGCGCCTGATAGTCAGTTGTGTTGTCATGATCGACTGGGATGAACGTTATAGCGAGCCGGGTTATGCCTATGGCACACGGCCGAATGATTTTCTGCGTGAACATGCAGCACACCTGGCGGGGATGCGTGTGTTATCACTCGCCGAAGGCGAGGGTCGCAATGCCGTGTTCCTTGCCGACCAGGGTTACGAGGTGACCGCCGTGGATGCATCGCCGGTTGCAATGCGAAAGGCCGCGATGCTGGCCGAGCAGAATGGACTGGCACTGCATGTGCAAACTGCTGACCTGGCTGATTACGATATTGAGCCTGGGAGTTGGGATGGTATCGTGTCAATTTTCTGTCATGTCCCGCCTGCGGTACGCGCCACGTTGCATCAACGGGTCGTGGCCGGCCTGAGGCCGGGCGGCGTATTATTGCTCGAGGCCTATACCCCTGATCAACTCGCGCTCGGCACCGGCGGACCCAGAGATGCCGGCATGACCATGAGCGCACAGACACTCGAACAGGAACTCGACGGTCTGGATATACTGTTGCTCGAGGAAACGCAGCGCGAGATAATCGAAGGAAAATATCACACGGGTACGGGGGCCGTGGTACAGTGTATTGCGCGGAAAGTCTAACAATTGGTTGAAGAATGAAAGAAGGTTGGCTATGCGTTACCGTGAAGGTGATCCACTCATTGATTTACCCCCTCCTTCCTTGCATGACGAAACATTTATCGGTACAGCGATTTATTGCCTGGCACTTGGCATCGGTGGCATCGTTGCTGGTTGGTACGGCAAGAAACACTGGGTCACATTCTGGAGCGGTACACTGGTGGCTGCCAGTATCACGTACCTCGGATACCTGGTAATCGGAGGATAATAAGATGGTGATACGATTGTCCTGCTGGCGCTGTGGTGAATCGATCGAGGGTTATAGAAAGCCGTATTCGCGTACCGAACAATGTTCTTCCTGTCATGCCGATTTACATGTGTGTGTACAGTGCCGGCTGTATAACGCGACCATCAGCGATCACTGCGATGAACCTCTGGCACGTGGCCAGGTGCGTGAAATCGATCGCGCCAATTTCTGTGACTATTTCGAGCCGAGCCCTACTGCCTATCGCGCGAGATCAGGCTCTGCCGTAGAGCAGGCAAAGTCGGACCTGGCGGGGCTGTTTGGTGAGGAGCCCGCGCACGACACCAGTCAGGGTGATGCAGAGGCGGCGCGCAGTGAACTGGACAGGTTGTTCGACAAGTAATCAACCACCGCGGTTTTTCGGTTCCTGCCAGTCGACACTGCCGCTGTCGAGATTGATCTCCGGGTAGTCCCAGCCAAGACCGCGATAACGATGCGCCAGGTGTGGCCAGGCAAATTCAAACAACAGCTTCTGGTATGTGGTCGCGTCCAGCTGGCACGTGTCGTACATGCCGGCCGCGGCACGTTGACGCTGTGCCTCGTACAGGATAAGTGCCGCCGATACCGAGACATTCAACGACGCCACCATGCCGTGCATGGGGATGACGACAGTCTCATCGGCCTCGGCCAGGGCCTCGTTACTGACGCCGATCAATTCCGAGCCGAACAACAACGCCGTCGGCCGGGTGTAGTCATAATCGCGAAAGTCTCTGGCCTGTTCGCCCGGGTGCGCCACGACTACGCGGCAGCCCTGTTTGCGCACTGCAGCGATGGCCTGCCTGATGTCACTATGCCGTCGTGTACGTACGTATCGCAAAACACCGGCGGCAGACTTGGGGCGTTTCATACCGACGCCATGCGGCGCCACGGCGTGTATCTGCTGGATGCCGACCGCATCGCAGCTACGCATGATCGCGGCAATGTTCCGCGGTTTGTGCACGTCTTCCATGAT
>JASFME010000124.1:0-6852 GCA_050117725.1 Granulosicoccaceae bacterium
CCAGGCTCTTTTCGACATCATCGCGCTTGTCCTTGCCGACGAGTGTTTCGATGAGTGCCAAGGCGAAATCCATCGCCGTGCCGGGGCCACGTGAAGTGATGACACTGCCATCAAACACGACGGCTTCGGGCTCGGCGCTCATTCCCAGCGCATCGAGCACGCCCGGATAACTCGTTGCCTTCTTGCCGTCGAGCAATCCGGCACTGGCCAGTACTTTCGGCGCGGCGCAGATCGCCGCCGTGTATCTGTCTTCAGCGGCCATGTGTTTTAACAATGAATGAATACGCGGGTCGTTATTCAGGTGATCCGCCCCGGGCAGGCCGCCGGGCAGTACCACCATGTCGTAATCCTGTTGCAGGGCTGTATCGAGATCGGTATCCGGCACGAGCACGGTACCGCGGCTGGCGCGCACGGGTTGATCATCCAGCCCGGCGCTGGTGACCTTGACACCGGCCCGGACGAGCAGATCGATGATGGTAACTGCTTCGAGCTCTTCGCAGCCCTGCGCTAGCGGGACAAGGACAGTTGCCATGTTCGTTTCCCCTTGCGTTTGAGCAGTTCACTGACCGGTACCAGCCGGACATTTTCCTGCTCCAGTTCATTCAGGCGATGCTTGAGGACCCTGAGGGTTTCAGGGTAAGGGTGGCCGATTGCCAGCGCACCACCGTTCATGCGGGCAACGCGCAACAACTCATCAAACTGTTTTTCTACAAAGGCTTCACTGCGCTGCGCATCGAGGAAGATATCGCGGGCAAGGTTGGGTACGTGTTGCTCTTCGGCCAGGGTCCTGGCCACGGAATAGCGTGTGGTGCGGCTATCGACAAAAAACAGATCATGGTGTCGGTTCATGGTCTGCATGAGCCAGAGCATATGTCCGGGATGCCGGGTCAGCAGGCTGCCCATGTGGTTGTTCAGACCTTTTACATGCGGTACCGAGGCCAGCGCCAACTCCAGCGTACGTACGAATTCTTCTTCGGTCATGTTCAGGGTCAGAGCCCCTGGTCCCAGCTTCTTGCCCTGCTGCTGGGCCTGCATGGGCATGTGCAGGATAACTTCCTTGTGCATGCTGTGTGCCAGCCTGGCAAGGCGGGGCGTATGCGGGGCATGCGGGAGAAAGGCATAATTGAGGGCGCCGGGCAGGCGCACCGCGGCTTCATCCTGTTTGCCGCGATCACCGAGATCATCGATGATGATACTGATCACCGGAGTCGCTGCCATAGTCGGCAGCGCAACACACCAGCACAGGATGAGGCCGAGCAGTAAACGCATGGTTTACGGTTTACTGCTGGTCATCCGGGCATGCATGATGTTCATACCCTTGAGCAGGTTTACCGCTTCATACAGCACATAATCGGTCTGCGCCAGGCTGTCCAGTTCAGCGTCTTTCTTGCTGTCTTCGGTCTTGTCACTGAGCGGCGGCTTGCCCTTGTTGCCATTGGAGATATGACCGTTCAGGTCGGCCTCCTTGAGCTGGGCAATCCCTCCATCTTTCTTGCGCGAAACGCTCAGGTCAGCGACCTCGATGTCCGGCACGATACCTTCAGCCTGGATAGAACGTCCATTCGGCGTGTAGTAGCGCGCCGTGGTCAATTTCACGGCCGTGCCATTTACCATCGGCAATATGGTTTGTACCGAACCCTTGCCAAAGCTCTTGCTGCCCATGATTACCGCGCGCTGGTGATCCTGCAGTGCACCGGCCACGATCTCCGAAGCCGAGGCTGAACCACCATTTATCAACACCACAATCGGCGCGCCGACCAGTACATCTCCCGGTGTCGCCTTGAACTCGTTATCCGCATCCTGATTCCGGCCCTTTGTATACACGAGCATGCCTTTGTTAATGAAGGCATCGGACACCTCCACGGCCGCATTCAACACACCGCCTGGGTTGTTACGCAAATCAATCACCAGGCCGCGCAAACCGTCTTCGTTGTCTTCCTTCAGCTTGTTAATGGCATTATGCAACGAGTCACCGGTGCGGCTCTGGAACTGGGTGATGCGTACATAGCCGTAACCGGGTTCGATCGTGCGTTGCTTGACGCTTTTGACACGGATGATATCGCGGATAATTTCGATCTTGAGAGGCTTGTCTACGCCTTCGCGTACCACGGTCAGGTCAATAGCCGTACCCGGTTCACCGCGCATGATCTTCACCGCCTCGGTCAGGCTCATGCCCTTCACTGATTTTTCATCGAGACGAATAATCAAATCGCCTGCCTGTATACCGGCACGTTGCGCCGGTGTGTCATCAATCGGGGCAACGACCTTGACGAAGCCGTCTTCGAGGCTGATTTCGATGCCCAGCCCGCCAAACTGGCCCGAGGTACCGACCTGCAGGTCTTCAAAGGCTTCCTTGTTCAGGTATGCGGAATGCGGGTCGAGACTGCCGAGCATGCCGCCGATGGCAAATTCAATCAGGTCCTTGTCGCTCTTTTCCTCAACATAGTCGGACTTGATCTTGCCGAACACCTCGCTGAATACGCGTAATTCATCCAGCGGCAACGGTTCGCCGGACTCGCTGCGTTCGGCCATCACACTCTGGCCTATAACGAGGCTGATCCCGAGCAACATTCCGGTAATCAGGACCAACAGGTTTCTTGTCAGCGTATTCATGCTCTCTCCATACATCTCAAATCCGTCCTGGCTGGCTGGCCAGCCGCTACTGCGCAGCGCGAATTACCTAGTATTTGCTAAAAAGGGCGTCTACACAAGCCGTACATATAATAAGCATACACTATACGACATTGGCTACCGTCGCGGGTTCCGTTGCTTCGCCAGCGCTCAGCTGCGCCGACACCAGCGCATGGGGTTGGTCGGCTTGCCATTAGCCCGAATTTCGAAATACACGCCGCTGCGCTGTTGGCCGCCACTGCGGCCGGCTCCTCCAATCACCTCGCCGGTCTCGACCCAGTCGCCGGTCTCGACGAACAGACTCTGGTTATGGCCATACAGGGACATATAGCCGTCACCATGATCGAGGATCACCATGAGACCGAAACCACGCAGCCAGTCCGCGTAGGCGACCCGACCATGTGAAACCGCCTGCACCGCGCTGCCTTCGCGCGCGCCGATCAACACTCCCTGCCAACGCAACTTGCCCTCCTTGCGCCTGGAGCCAAAACGGGCCCGGATCCTCCCCTTGACCGGCAAGGACAATTGCCCACGTAGCGCGGCAAATGGCTGCCGCTGGCCAGCCTGTGCCGGGATATCCGCAAGGGCCTCGCGCAGGCCCTGCAGCAAGGCCTCAAGTTGCTTTGCATCGGCCCTCGCCTGACCCAGTTTCTGCTCGCGAGTCCTGATTTGTTTTGCCAGACTGTCAACAATCTTCTTGCGCCGGGCGTGATTCCGTTCCAGCTTGCGCTTTTCGACCAGCTGTTCGCTGCGTGTCGCCTGCAGCGCAATGGTGCTCTGCTTCAGATCTTTTTCCACCTGCTCAAGCCGTATTACCTTGTCACGTATGTCATCAATACGCACGGTACGTGCTCTGTTCAGGTAGTCGTAATAGACGAGGGTGCGGCCGAGCACCGCCGGATCCTGCTGGTTGAGCAACAGCTTCGTATACTCCTGGCGACCAATGGCATACGCGGCACGTAATTGCCCGCCCAGTACCCGGCGTTGTCCGGCCAGTTCGGCGCGTAGCTTGCGGCGCTCGCTACCAAGATTGCTGACACGCTTTTGCTGGTGTTTGAGCTTGCGATTCAGCAGATCCAGTTGCCGCACAATAGCGCTGATGGCCTTTTCCGCGTAGCGCAGTTCTTTGCGCAGCTTGTGGTGCTTATCGCGCTGCTGGTCCAGCGTCTTCTGTAACTCGTCGATGGTCTTGCGTAATTCGACCAGGCGCGCGCGCTGCGCGGACGTGTCGGTACTTTCTGTATCTGCCAGCGCGGGGGGGGACAGGCAGCTGAAGACAAGGATCAGAACGATACCGCGCAGTCGTACGCAGTACACAGGCAGGGCAAATAACATGCGTAGGCCGTGCATCACGCTATTAGCATGCCATAATTAGTTGGCAGATGTCAGTTTGCAGCTGGCAGAAAAAGCGTGAAAATCCTTTCTGAATACTGCCAACTGATGACTGCCTACTCGTTATTAAGCTGCATCATCCTTGCCTTTCTCTTTGTCTTGCCCGGCGAGTTCCAGCAGGATTTTGCCATTCATCTCGTTGGGCTGTTTGAGCCCCATCAGGTACAGCATGGTCGGCGCAACGTCGGACAAGGCGCCGTGATCGATTTCAAACTGCGCCGGTCGGCCCACATAGATCAAGGGCACCGGGTTGGTCGTGTGTGCAGTATGTGCCTGGCCGGTATCTTCACCACGCATGAGTTCGGCATTGCCGTGATCCGCCGTAATCAGCATCTCACCTCCGACTTTATCCAGGGCCTGCTTGATCCGGCCCAGGCAGACATCCAGGGCTTCGATGGCCTTGACGGTCGCATCGAAATTGCCGGAGTGTCCGACCATATCCGGGTTGGCGTAATTACAGATAATCGTGTCGTACTGTTTGCTCTCGATGGCCTCGACCAGCCTGTCTGTCAGCTCAGGGGCATTCATTTCCGGCTGCAGGTCATAGGTGGCGACATCCGGTGAATTCACGAGGATGCGATCCTCGCCCTCGAAAGGAGTTTCCTCGCCACCGTTGAAGAAAAACGTGACATGCGCGTACTTTTCGGTTTCGGCAATACGCAGCTGGCGCAAACCCAGGTTGGAGATGTAGGCACCAAAGACATTGCTCAGCCGCTCGGGCGGGAAGGCAACCGGGATGTCGAAATCATCCTTGTATTCGGTCAGGCTGACAAACTGGCCAAGCTTCGGCCTGACTTCGCGCTCGAAACCATCAAAGTCATCCTCGATGAAGGGTCGCGTGATCTGCCGCGCGCGATCCGAGCGGAAGTTCATGAACACGACAATATCCCCGTCGTTGACCCGCACCGGCTGCTCACCTTGCGGCACAATCGCAGTCGCCTTGACGAATTCATCGCTCTCGCCGCGCTGGTAGGCCTGTTCGAGTGCCTCGCTGGCGGTTTCCGCTGTAAACTCGGCTTTGCCCTGGGTAATCAGATCGTACGAGGCCTGGATGCGCGGCCAGCGGTGATCACGGTCCATGGAGTAATAGCGGCCGATGATCGAGGCGATCCGGCCATTGCCAAGCTCCCCGAAAAGGCCTTCCATGGTCTTGATCGAGGTTTCCGCGCTCTTTGGTGGCGTGTCGCGGCCGTCGAGAAAGGCGTGTAGATAGACATGCGGCGCACCGCGCTCAACCGCAAGACGGGCCATCGCCTGTAAATGCTCCTCGTGGCTGTGCACGCCGCCAGGCGAGAGCAGGCCCAGGATATGCACGGCCTTGCCGGTTTCGATGGCCTTGTCGACCGCATCGGTCAGGGTATGGTTCTTGAAAAAAGAACCGGTCTTGATGGAACGACTGACCCGGGTGAATTCCTGGTAGACGATACGGCCGGCGCCCAGGTTCAGGTGACCGACCTCGGAATTGCCCATTTGTTCGGCCGGCAGGCCAACCTGGGCGCCGGAACCGCGGATCAGCGTATGCGGATAGTTTTCCCACAATGCATCCCACACGGGCTTGTTGGCCGCGGCAATCGCGTTGGATTCTGATGTCTCGCTGTAACCCCAACCATCCAGAATTACGAGCAATATTGGTTTTGGAATCAATGACATAAATGCTTTTTCAGGCTTATCAGCAGAACCAAGAGCTTAGACTTAGTCTAACTCGAACCCTGGCTTCGATACCAGTCCAGGGCCATATTTTAAAGGAATGTCCCCCGTCCTGACACCAATTTCCCCCGATTTGTGTATTTGATGCTTCTCAAACGCTACATAATTGTATAATGTTTTTAGTATATATGGATAAACATATGTAAAATAACTTCTCGATCTGAAAGGGATATTCAGGGAAGTGTCAATCACGCAGGGCCAGACATCATGAGTACAGTTATCAGTCACACACTCATCTCCCGAGATGAGGACATCGATCGTGCATCGCGATCGCTAAAGGCCATGTCGCACCCATTGCGATTGAAGATTCTCTGCACCCTCGGCGACCGTGAAGTCAGTGTGCAGGATATTGTCGAAAATGTCGGTACTTCACAAAGCAATATTTCGCAGCATCTCGCGATTTTACGTGACAAGGGTATTCTTGCCTCACGCAAGGATGCCAACCGGGTATACTACCGGGTTGGTGACGAGCGTACACTGCGACTCATCGGCATGATGCGTGAAGTCTTCTGTCAGACAAGCCTTTAAGCACTGACATACAATGAATAAAAACAGGCGCCTGACTGGGCGGCTGAACAATTCCTTATAAATGACGCTCGACTAATACCGGATTACTCAACTCCTCATGGATCAATTTACAAGTTTTGTCATCAATAACTGGGAGCTGTTTCTCGCCCTCGTGATAATCATCGCGCTGCTGTTCGCCAGCAACCTGCAAAGCGCATTTAGCGGTGTCGTCCAGATTGGACCTGTCGAGGCTATCAAGATGATCAATCATGAAAAGGCTGTCGTGGTTGACGTGCGCGATGACAAGGAATTCGTCGAAGGGCATATCATCAACTCTATCCATATTCCTCTTGGCAACGTTCAACAACGTATCAACGAATTAAACGCGCATCGTGAAAAGCCCATCATCGTCAGTTGCCGCTCCGGTGCGCGATCGAATGCTGCATGTAGCATGTTACGCAAGAGTGGTTTTGAAAATGTCTTCAACCTCAAGGGTGGCATCATGGCATGGCAAAGTGCCAGTCTGCCCCTGAGCAAGTAAATCTATCTTATATACAGGAACCTGCAATGCCTGAAGTTGTTATATACAGTACTGCAATGTGTCCCTACTGCATA
>JASFME010000125.1:0-6842 GCA_050117725.1 Granulosicoccaceae bacterium
TCCATCACGCGCTGCGATAGCATAGCCCCTGACTTCTTTTGTGCTACGCAAGTGCATTTGTTGAGATCCTGTTTCCTCTCCTCTGCCTGTTGGACTGTCTGAATGTTTCGCAGTAGTCTGTGACGGGGGAAAACCGGATAATGAACCGGGTTCCCAATAGGGTGGCCAGTTGTAGTATTTGTAATATTCAATTTCATATTGTCTTGAGACTTCCCTGTCGGCACTGACTGGCGGGCTGCCTTCGATCTGTTTGCGGGTCAACTCGATGCACAGAGTCCTGTCGTCTTCCCTGACTTCACCCACGGCAACCGGGGATATGAGAACGCGTCTGCCCATAAGCCAGCTGCCGGTATTTACCACCAGATAGCGTACTGCCCAGGTCATGTCATCGAAGTAAAACGCCTCCACGCTGCCTATCTCACCATCGACGGCCAGTAGAGTGTAACGTCGCAATTCCCTGGTTGTTTGCAGCAGGTTCACAGGTTTCACGCTCTGTAGCAGAGTATTCATAGTGGCAGATGTGCACGAATTACCGTCGGGTCGACATCTATGAGATCGGCCTCCAACTCGAGCATCAATGACTCACGGACTTCTCTGCTCAGGATGCCAATGAGCATGTCAAAAATCCCATGTGGAGCGATCACGACAAGCCGATCGAACAGGCCCAGTCGTTGGGCCTGTTCAAGGAGACCGCGTGTCATGTATGTGAAATCTGCCATAACGGGATCGGCATTGACCATGCCCTTCCCTCTCTGCATGGATTCCTGATTATTGAAAAAGGATGACTCACCTATGGTCATCGTTCCGCTAACGGCTTCGACCAGACCATTAATATCCACCTCGCGTGGTGGTCCACCCGGATCGCCAATTTCAACCATCCTTATCCGTTCACCGTCCGTGATCAAAACCCAGGTTGTCATCGCCTGTTCATAATCGCTTTGTGTTGTACCGGTTATCATGCTGTCGATTAGATATCATGAACCTGCATTACCGCATTGAAATATTTCAATGCGGGGCCAATCAGGGTATACGTTACAGAATTTCAAAACGTCCCCCTGTGACAGGGCCTGCAGATTAGCTGGCCATTGAAAGTCGCTTTTCTTTCAGGACTGCCAGCAATTCGTCATAGGAGTCAGCGAATTTCTGGACCCCCTCTTTTTCCAGTGCCTGTGTGATCTGCGCCAGGTTTATACCCAGCGCCTCCAATGCTTCGAGTTCCCGTCTGGCGGCATCAACATCAACTTCCAGGTTATTACGCAGATCACCCTGTACCTGGAATGCATCCAGTGTCTCCGGTGGTACCGTGTTTACCGTATTCGGCCCGATCAACTGCTCTACGTAAAGCACCCTGGAATACGCCGGATTCTTGGTGCTCGTGCTGGCCCAGAGCGGCCTTTGCGGTCGCGCGCCACGCCGCTGCTCGGTCTCGAAGGGTGCCGAACTGATATACTCTTTGAAATGCTGGTAGGCCATCTTTACATTGGCAACTGCAATTTTCCCTTGCAACGCTTGTGCTTCCTGCGTAGCAATTTCCCCCAGGGCTGCGTCAACCTTGTTATCCACCCGGCTGACGAAAAATGATGCAACCGAGGCAACATTTCCGGGATTGGGATTCGAGGAAAGACCACGGATATAGGCTTCTGCCACTGCCTGGTAGCGTGTCACCGAGAACAGGAGCGTGGCATTGACGTTGATACCCTCTGCAATAAGCTGTTCGATTGCCAGCAGCCCGGGCACCGTCGCAGGGACCTTGACCATGAGGTTCGGGCGATCCACGGCCCGCCAGAGATGGCGGGCGGCATCAATGCTTGCATCGCTGTCATAGGCGAGATGAGGAGAAACTTCCAGGCTGACGAAACCATCATTTCCTCCACTACTGGCATAGACCGGCTCCAGGATGTCCGCTGCCATTTGTGCATCCTGGATAATCAGCCACTCGTATAGAGTTTCATCATCAATCTTGTTGTCGATTTGTATCAATTCATGGATCGCATCATCGTAGCTCGTACTAGTGGCGATGGCCTTTTGGAAGATAGTGGGATTACTGGTCACCCCGCGCACCCCCTCGGCGACCAGGGCTTTCAAGCCGCCATCGAGCAACAGATTCCGGGCAATGTAGTCCAGCCATATCGACTGGTTATACTCGCTGTATAATGTGAGTATTCTGGACACCGGCTTCTCCTTCATTACTTGTTCAGCACCGCGACATACGGCGCCCCGTGTAATACGTACCTGTTTCAAATTGGAGCCTATGCAATGAAGGTCTGCCACGCATTGAAATATTTCAATGCGTGGCCCACTCATCACCACGATGACAGATACCATCAAGCGAAGCGGTTATCAGGCCCGTAATCATTTGTTATGCTCCTGACAGGTGCAGTGAATAACAAATTCAGTCCAGAACAGGATGAGTCTCAGCCATGTCGGATAACCGTAGCCGCACAACAGAGGACAACCAGGGAGCAATGGCCGCCGGCTACGACAAGGCAATTGAACTGCTCCATGCCTGCGGTACCGCCAACGGCTTCGTCGCCTCGCCCAGCGACAACCACAACTATCACCGTATCTGGGCACGTGACGGAGCGATCATCTCGCTTGCGGCATTGCTCACTGAAGATCTTGAACTTGTGCAGACGGCCCGCCACACCTTCGAGATACTGGCTGAACACCAGGGACCGCATGGCGAAATCCCCAGTAATGTCGATCCTGTCGCTGAGCGCATCAGTTACGGGGGTACCACCGGGCGCGTCGATGCCGATCTCTGGTTTCTCATCGGCTGCGGGGAATACTGGCAGGCGACAGGCGATGATGAGTTCCTGGAAAACCTGCTGCCCGCTATCGAAAAGGTGCGTTTCCTGCTCGGTGCCTGGGAGTTCAACAACCGGGGCTTGCTCTATATACCGTTGACCGGCGACTGGGCCGATGAGTACCTGCACAGTGGTTACGTCCTCTACGACCAGTTGCTGTACCTGCAGGCGCTACGCACGCTGGCGCGCATGCATGCCACGGTGCACGGCACGAGCGATCATGTACTACAGGAAAAGATCAGTCGCCTGCGCCACCTCATCCGCGCCAACTACTGGTTCGATCACAATGCCGATCCCGATGACGCCTATCATGAAGTGCTGTACAGAAAAGGTTTACAAGCTGCCTGCCACTGCGCAGGGAGTTACTGGATGCCATCGTTCTCCCCCAGCGGCTATGGCTATCGTTTCGATGCCCTGGCCAATGTACTTGCCTCGCTCCTCGACGTTGCCGATGATGAACAGAGCAGCAATGTAGATGCATTCATCGCCGGGGAGGTAATCGATGACGAACGACCGTTACTCCCCGCGTTTCACCCGGTTATCAAACCCGTGGATGAAGACTGGCAGGATCTGCAGGTAATGTTTTCCTATACATTCAAAAACAGGCCCTACGAGTTTCATAACGGCGGCTTGTGGCCCATGGTGACCGGTTTCTATGTCGCCGACCTGGCGCGGCGGCAGCACACCGGGCAGGCCCGCGCCTGTCTGCAGGCCGTGCATTGGGCCAATGCCTTGCCCATGGAAAACGAACCATGGGCATTTGCGGAATTCATTCACGGCCAGAACTTCACACCGGGTGGCACGCAACACCAGGGCTGGAGCGCGGCCGGGGCCATCATCGGTCATCACGGGCTGAATGGCCAAAGCATCTTCAGGATCGATGATCATGACGCGTGATGTCCTGCTCTGCGCTGATCTCGATCGCACTATCCTGCCCAACGGCGCGCAGCCCGAATCACCGCAGGCGCGGCCACTGCTGCGGAGCCTGGCTGCCCGTCCCGAAGTCACACTCGTCTACGTGAGCGGCCGTCACCAGGCGTTGCTCGTGCAAGCCATTGAGGAGTATGACCTGCCACTGCCCGACTTTGCTATCGGTGATGTCGGAACAACCCTGTACGAGATCGCGAATGGGCACTGGCAGGCCTGGCAAGACTGGTACCAGGAGATTGCGCCCGACTGGCGCGGTCGCACCCAGGAGGAACTGCGCGAATTGTTTGCCGATATCGAATTGCTGCGGCTGCAGGAAGCGGAGAAACAAAATGTCTTCAAGCTCAGTTATTATGCCCCGGTGGACACCGAGCAAGATAAATTGCTCGAGCAGATGCGTAACCGGCTCGAGGCGGAAAAAATTCGCGCCAGCCTGATCTGGAGCATTGATGAAATGGCCGACGTCGGTCTGCTGGACGTGTTGCCGGAACGCGCCACCAAGTTGCATGCCATCGAGTTCCTCATGGCACAAAAGGGCTTTAGTCCCGAACAGACGGTTTTCGCCGGGGACAGTGGCAATGATCTGCCCGTGCTGGCCAGTGGGCTGCAGGCGGTACTGGTAAGAAATGCCCGCGACGACGTCCGCGATGCTGCATTACGGCGCGCGCAGGCCAGCGGGCAGCGCGACAGATTGTACCTGGCACAGGGTGGCCTGCTGGGCATGAACGGCAACTATACCGCCGGCGTGCTCGAGGGACTCACCCACTTCCTGCCTCATACGCTGGACTGGCTGAGTGACGCATCGACCCGAGAGGTGCAATGAATAGCGGTGACCGGACAGTGGAAAAAGCAGCAGGCGAAATCATCGCCATACGCGGCAACGTCGTGGATGTGCGCTTTTCCCCTCCGCTGCCGCCGCGCAATCAGCAGTTGCGGACCGGTCGTGATAACCATGTTGTACTCGAGGTCCAGACCCATCTTAATGCCACAATGGTACGGTGCATCGCCCTGAACTCCACCCGCAGACTGGGCCGGGGCATGGCAGTACAGGCCACGGGCACCACGCTGGAGATGCCTGTCGGCGAGGCCCTGCTGGGACGCATGCTCAATGTGTTCGGCGAAGCCATCGACGGTGCCGCCCCTGTCGAGGCACAGGAGTATTGGCCTGTCCACCGCCCCCTGCTGCCATTGGCAGACCGTACCACCAGTACCGAGATCTTCGAAACCGGTATCAAGGCCATTGACCTGCTCGCACCGCTCGAACGTGGCGGCAAGTCCGGCATGTTCGGCGGTGCCGGTGTCGGCAAGACCGTGTTGATCAACGAACTCATCAATAACATGGCGGAACAGTACGAGGGGGTCAGCCTGTTTTGCGGTATCGGTGAACGCCTGCGCGAGGCCGAAGAGATGTATCGTGCCATGCAGGAGTCAGGGGTCCTGCAAAAGGCGGTCCTCATTTACGGCCAGATGAACGAACCGCCCGGCGCCCGCTTTCGCGTCGGCCACGCGGCGCTAACCGTCGCCGAATACTTTCGCGATGTGGTCAAACGCGACGTCCTGCTGCTCATCGACAATGTCTTCCGCTTCGTCCAGTCCGGCACCGAGGTCTCCGGGCTGATGGGTCGCATCCCCTCCCGGGTAGGCTATCAACCCACACTGGCAACGGAACTCGCCGCGCTGGAGGAGCGCATCTGCAGTTCACGCAGCGGCAGCATTACCTCGGTACAGGCGGTATATGTGCCCGCCGATGATCTGACCGATCCCTCGGCCACACATATCTTCGCGCACCTGTCGTCCTCCATCGTGCTTTCGCGAAAACGCGCCAGCCAGGGCCTGTATCCCGCCATCGATCCGCTGCAGACCGATTCGAAGATGCTCACCCCTGCCATCGTAGGCAAGCGCCATTACCGGGTGGCCCAGACGGTACGCAGCACGCTCGCCGAATACGAAGATCTCAAGGACATCATCTCCATGCTGGGTATCGAGGAGCTTTCGCGCGAGGATCGCGACACGGTCAACAAGGCCCGCCGGCTGGAACGCTTTTTGACGCAGCCGTTCTTCGCCACCGGGCAATTCACCGGCAAGCAGGGAAAACTGGTCCCCCTGGCACAGACCATCGACGGCTGTGAGCGCATCCTGGCGGGGGAATTCGACGAGGTGAATGAAAAAGCCTTCTACATGATCGGTTCCATCGATGAGGTCGGCACGACAGGACAAGGCGATGGCTGAAAATGACACAGACACTTCCCCGGGCATGCGGCTGCAGATCCTGCTGCCGACTGAAGTGCTGGTGGACGAAGAGGTCATCAAGGTGATAGCCGAGGCCGAGAACGGTGAATTCTGTCTGCTGCCCCGGCACATTGATTTCGTCGCAGCACTGGTACCGGGTGTGTTGTGTTTCTGCGCCAGAGAGGGAGAGGAAAGCTTTGCCGCCGTGGACGAAGGCGTACTCGTAAAATGCGGACGGGACGTGTTCGTTTCCACCCCTAATGGCGTGCGGGGCACCGATCTGAAGCATCTGCAGGCGCTGGTCGAAGAACATTTCCTCGAGCTGGATGAACATGAACGCAAGGCGCGCACGGCACTGGCCCGCCTCGAAGCAGGCGCGCTGCGCGGTTTCCGCGACTTGCAGGAGAAATTCCATGGTTGATCCACCGAAGGCCGATAGCCCCAAGGAGCAGCTCAGTGATGAGATTGGCCGCCGCGCCGAGCGCAAGCAACGCGCCCGTGAACAGAACAAGCATACGGCCTGGTTCGGGCTTGGCATGTTCGGGCTGGTGGGCTGGTCAGTGGCGATCCCCACCCTGCTCGGCATCGCCCTGGGTTTATGGCTGGATGCACGCTGGCCGGGGCGGGTGTCCTGGACGCTGACCTTTCTCATTATCGGTGTGATACTCGGCTGCCTCAATGCCTGGTACTGGGTCAAGCAGGAGAGCGGGCGTGAATGAGATAACGACAGCCGCGCAAGTCCTGATCACCTTCGGCGGGCTGTTTCTGCTAGGACTGCTCGCCGACCTGGCCGGCCGGCACACGCCTTTGCCAAGGGTCACCCTGTTGCTGTTATCAGGGTTTGTCATTGGCCCGTCGGTGCTCGATTGGTTGCCGGCC
>JASFME010000126.1:0-6841 GCA_050117725.1 Granulosicoccaceae bacterium
GGTGGGGCTACTCGGCCGAACCCCACCAGCATACCAGCGGCTGGTACGAAAACGAGGTAGGCGACTGCATCCGGCTCGGTGATGGTGAACCCGGACCAGGCTGGCAGCACTCGCTGCGACGCCTGAAAAACTGACTGGCAAATCCCCCTCATTCGGCTATATTTCATATGGGATTTCCGGCTCATGCAGATCTGGCCGGGTTAGGTATTGCCGTCGGTGCGCAAGTTAATGAAATTCAACCTGGTCAGATATTTCCTCGTCACCAGCTTTATCACCTTACTGGTCGCCGCCGTGATCCTTGGTGAGTATTACCGTCAGCTCGCCACCTCCGATCTGACTGTCTGGGGTGAGCGGCAGAACATTACCATGGCCAGGACTTTCGCCAATGTAATCTGGCCGCTGTTTGGACAAATCGTGCAGGAGAACGAGGCAGATAATGCCGGTAACCCGCCCGGCCGGAACGAAATCGAATTGCTGCATGAGCAGACCCTCGATTACCTGGCAGGTACGAATATCGCCAAGATCAAGATTTATAACCTGCAAGGCGTGACGATTTACTCCAGCGACCCGCGCCAGATCGGCGCAGACAAGAGTCGGCACGAAGGTTTTATCCAGGCCCGTAATGGCCGGCCGAAAAGTTATCTCGTTTACCGTGATCAGTTCTATGCCGCCACTGAACAGCTGACCGAGCGCAACCTGCTCTCGAGTTATATTCCGATTTACGATCAACAAAACCGGCAACTGCTCGGTGTCTTCGAGTTATATAGCGATGTCACGGACATGGTGGCCGATATCGGCAATACGCGCTATCAGGTATCGATGGGCATCATGCTGATCCTCAGCCTGATCTACTCGGTGCTGTACCTTATCATCCGGCGTGCGGCTAACATCCTCAACAGGCATGATGAGCAACACCAGGCACATGCGCATAACATGTGGCACCAGGCCTACCACCATGCCCTGACCCTGTTGCCGAACCGGCGCTACTTCAAGGAACTGTTATCGAGCGCCCTGGATGAGGCAATTGAAAACGAAACAATCGTTGCCCTGTTGTTTCTCGACATTGACCATTTCAAAACGATTAATGACAGCCTCGGTCATGAGGCCGGTGACTCACTGCTAAGAATTCTCGCTACACGCCTGCGCCATGCAGCCAAGGAAAGCGATGTGGTCGCACACCTGGGTGGTGATGAATTCACTGTGATCCTGAAAAACCTGTCTACTGCCGACGATGCCCGCATCATCGGCGAACGTTTCCTTGCCAACATCGCCAGGCCAGTGCAGCTCGACGAGCATGAACTGACGGTGACCACCAGTATCGGCATTACTATCTACCCCTTCGATGATCTCGAGTCCGAGCAACTCATCAAGGATGCCGACATGGCCATGTACGAGTCGAAAAAACGCGGTGGCAACTGCCTGTCATTCTTTACCCGCGATATGCGCGACAACATGCACCTGCAGATGAAAATGGACAAGCGCCTCAACCAGGCCCTGCGTGAAAACCAGTTTGTCCTGTATTACCAACCGCAAGTAAACATGAAACAGGGCACTGCCACCGGCGTCGAGGCACTGATTCGCTGGCAACATCCTGAGAAGGGACTCATATCACCGGTTGCCTTTATCGAGCACCTTGAACGCAACGGCCTGATTGTACCGATTGGCAAGTGGGTGCTTGATACTGCCTGCCGGCAAATCGCCAAGTGGCATGCACAGGGGCTTACACACCTTGATATGTCGGTGAATATTTCTGCGCGTGAATTCGAGCATAGCAACATCCTCAACGAAGTCGAAAACGCGCTGGCCCGGCACCAACTGCCAGCCCGCAGTCTGAAACTCGAGATTACCGAATCGCTACTTATGCATGATGTCGAACACGGCATGGACCTGCTGCGTGAACTGCATGAACTCGGTGTGCAAATCTACATCGATGACTTCGGTACCGGCTATTCCTCGTTTGCCTACCTGAAATCCATGCCGATTGACGGTATCAAGCTGGACCGCAGTTTTGTCCATGATATGGATGAAAACCCGGATCATGCGACGATTGTGGCCGGCATCACACGCCTGGCCCATGAACTGAAGCTCGACATTGTTGCCGAGGGCGTGGAAAACGCGCAACAACTCGACTTCCTGTTCCAGCAGGGCTGTGCCCACATGCAGGGCACCTATTTTACCCACCCGCAACCGGCCGACCGCCTGCAACAATGGCTGCTGGAACCACCCTTGCGCCCCTACCTGCGGTCATGCGCCGCCTCCTGATCAGTTTGTCGTTTTGTGACTTTTTTCACACAAAACGCTGGTCTATTGCACCTGTTATTTTGCCTTTGTTAACTATACTTACTGCGTGACAAACACAACCGTTCAACCACAGAAAGTGAGGTTATGAGCATGAACACAGCCACAATCCTGCAAAGGAAGGAGATTGTCGCTGTGCTGATGGAGCTGAATAAAAAGGTAGCCCAATACAGTCAGCCCAACAGTCTGTATAGCCATGCACAACTCGCGATCTTCGTGGAATTACGCGACCATTACCAGCGTAAACTTTCCTCGTTGGATAATAGCCGGCGTCAGCATGCCCACGCCGCATAATCACAGGACCTGACCATACCGGACCGGCAAGACCTGACTGAACAGGGCCTTGCCGGTCCGGCACATCCACGCACAATCCCCATCATTGCGCAGCATGGCTCTTTAACTGGATGCACTGCCCCGGGCCCGCGAGATGCCGGTGCATTATTGCACCATAGCGGTGCATAAAACCTTGCGCCAGTATCCTTCGCTTGTCGTCAATCCTTAATAATTTATTGATAAAACAGGAAATACTGCAATGAGGCACGGCTCTTGCCCTGTCTACTGTATCGCACGAATGGATTGCAACGATATGGCCGGGCATCGGGCCTGGCCGGGAGGATTGAACATGATCAGGAAATGCCTTTTCCCCGCAGCGGGCTACGGTACGCGTTTTTTGCCCGCAACCAAATCCATGCCCAAAGAGATCCTGCCTATCCTCGACAAGCCACTGATCCAGTATGGTGTCGAGGAAGCAGTTGACGCCGGCATACACGAGATTGCCGTCGTCACGGGACGTGGCAAGCGTGCCCTTGAAGATCATTTTGATACAAATTATGAACTCGAACACCAGATTAGCGGTAGTAACAAGGAACACCAGCTCACTGACATCCGTCGCCTTATCGATAACTGCATCTTCTCCTACACACGGCAAATTGAAATGCGTGGCCTCGGTCATGCCGTCCTCACCGGAGAGACCCTGATCGGTCATGAACCTTTTGCTGTCGTGCTCGCCGATGATCTGTGCGTAGGGGAAGACAATGGCGTCCTGGCGCAGATGCTCAAGGTATATGAAAAATACCGCTGCAGCGTAATCGCGATCCAGGAGGTCGAGCGTAACGAAATTCACAAGTACGGCATCATAGAGGGCAAGAAACTGGAAGAGGATATTTTCATGATATCTTCAATGGTTGAAAAACCCCACCCGGACGAAGCGCCCAGCAATTTCGGCATCGTGGGGCGTTACATTCTCACCCCGGATATTTTCGATATCCTGCGACGTACCCCGGCTGGCAAGGGCGGCGAACTGCAACTGACCGATGCCCTGCAAATCCAGGCAAAGGAAAATATGGTGGTGGCCTTCAAATACCGTGGGCAACGTTTCGACTGCGGCAGTATTGATGGCTTTGTCGATGCCACCAACTATTTCCACAATAAACGCAAGCAACAACCCATCAATATCACTGCGGCGATTCAGGGCTAGAACCATGCAAGGCCAGTTTCCACAGCCGTCTTTACCATTAGTGGTCTATACCGATCTTGACGGTACCTTGCTGGATCATGACAGTTACAGTTGTGAAGCGGCACGCCCGGCGCTGGCACAACTGCAGGAACTGCGCGTTCCTGTCATACCGGTAACCAGTAAAACACTGCGCGAAGTGCAACACATACTTGCCAGCCAGTTGCACATACGCGGCCCGGTCATAGCGGAAAATGGCGGCGTTATCGCACTGCCAAGCGGTTATTTTCCGGTATTACAGGGTTACCAGCCGGCACAAAACTATGTTGTTCAACAAACCACTCCCTCATACAAGTTTATTACCACTGTCCTCGACAACTTGCGACAGCAACACAGGTTTGGCTTTTACGGTTTCAATGACATGACTAATGGAGAGGTGGCAGCGTTGACCGGACTCAGTGCCGAGGAAGCAGCACGGGCCAAATGGCGTCGCTGCAGTGAACCTTTGCTGTGGCAGGACAGCGCCGGCCGCCTTGATGAATTCCGGCATCTCATCAAGACAGAAGGACTGTCACTGACTCAGGGAGGACGCTTCCTGCATATTATGGGCACTATTGACAAGGGTGCTGCTGTACGGGAAATGAATGGCCTGTTTCATCGCTTTGGCTTGCCCGGTAGAACGACACTGGCACTCGGTGACAGCCCGAATGATCTCCCCATGTTACAAGAAGTCGATATCGCCGTGGTGGTTCGCCGCAAGGATGGCAGTCGCCTGCAAATGGATGGCTTTGAACCAGCAGTTGTCACTGACCAGTCCGGCCCTGAGGGCTGGAATAACTTTATCCAGGAATTTTTACTACAACCGGAAAATTCTCCGGGCTACACAAGGACTGCCCATGGCTGATTTTTTTCAGAACGGTGTCGTCACGACGCTGCATAACCTGCGGAACCGCCCGATCGAAGCGCTTGAGGCAGAATTACATGAATTCGCGCGCAGCAACCGCATGGCCCTGATTCTGCCAAGCCTGTACTCGGAACTCGAGGGTCCGGCACTGCCGAATATTATAAAACAGCTGACACAGGCAACTTATATCTCGGACATTATTATCGGCCTGGATTGCGCTAACGAAGAACAGTTCCGGCACGCCCAGACATTCTTCGCCGGTCTGCCGCAGCGCACGCATATATTGTGGAACGACGGCGAGCATCTGCGTAGTCTGGATCAGAAACTACAGAATCTGAAGCTGTCGCCGCAACAACCTGGCAAGGGTCGCAATGCCTGGTATTGCTTTGGCTATGCACTGGCTCTGGAAGACTGTGATGCAATTGCACTGCATGACTGCGACATCCTGACCTACGATCGCAGCCTGCCGGCACGCCTGTTCTATCCGGTTGCAAACCCGGCCTTCGGTTTTGAATTCTGTAAAGGCTATTATCCACGCATAAATGGTGATCATTTAAGTGGCCGCATGACGCGGCTTTTTGTAACACCCATGTTACGGGCCTTGAAGAAAGTCGTCGGCCATATTGACTACCTCGAGTTCATGGACAGTTTTCGTTACCCGCTATCGGGTGAATTTTCCATGCGCCGAGATTTTATCGAGCGACTCCGCATCCCGAGTGACTGGGGCCTGGAGGTTGGTGTGTTATCCGAAGTGTACAGGAACGTCGCCCGCAACCAGGTTTGCCAGGTCGATATTGCTGATGACTACGATCATAAGCACCAGGTATTGACAACCGAAGACAGGGAAGGCGGCCTGGTGAAGATGGCACGTGAGATTGCAAAGTCCCTGTTCCGTAAGCTCGCAACCGAGGGTATCCGGTTCAGCCGTGAAGATTTCCGTACCATCAAGGCTGCCTATTTCCGTATCGCGCTTGATTGCAGTGAGCAATATTACTACGATGCCATCATCAATGGTCTGGCCTATGACAGACACAGCGAAGAATGCAGTATCGAGTTGTTTTCGCAAAGTATCATGCATGCCGGTGAATCCTTCCTTGATAACCCGGAAGAGGCACCCTTCATCCCGAACTGGAACCGTATTTTCAGCGCGATCCCTGACTTTAATGCCCAATTACTTGCCGCGGTCAGTGCCGACAACAACCGGATACAGCCCCGCATCGCGGTAGACAATTCCTGAACCTGTTAGTAATTGCTGAACCAGAAGGCCGCGTAGGGTGGCAATGTAAGCCACTCATCGTGATACTCGACCTCGCATTCGCCAATCAGCTCTGTCCAGCCACGAATATCATCGGGCAAGCTGTGCAACGACAAGCGCATCGTTTCTTCGGTGAAGTTGTACAGCGCAATAATAACCTGGTCGCCATCCGGAGCAATACGCTTGATAGCAAACAGACGCTCCCCAACATTAATGAGCTTTTGTTTCGCCTCGGGGTGAAATGCAACCTGACGTCGCCGTACACGTAACAGCTGCTTGCAGGTTTCGAAAACCCGGCCGGTTTCGCTTTCATGATTAGCGATGAGTGCCTCGAGTTCAGCACGATCCCACTTACGGCGATTAATCGAACGCGTTGCCCCGCTCTGTTCAACACCGGTGTGGTCGTTCGGGGTTGCAGTCAGGCTATGCAGGTACAAGGCGGGAATACCGCGCAGGCTCAAAGCCACGATTTGCGATAACAGGAAAGCCGGGATATGCCACTGGCTGTTAGCGGGGTGTGGATCACGAAACGCGTCAAAATAACTGATATTCAATTCATACGGGCTTTCTCCGCCATTGCTGTCACGTTTCATGGCAATATAGCCACCCCGTTCACGCATCGCCTCGAGCAGGCTGTTGACCTCTTCAGGCGGAACCAGGCCCTCCAGTGGACGCATGCCGACGCCGTCGTGCGAGGCCGAAAAATTCAGGAAGGTACAGCCAGCCGGTATGGACATTGCCTCGATCGACTTCGCCCAGCTGTTCAGATAGCGGGTATTCCCTGACCAGATCGCATGCAGCAGCAAAGGTGGCAGGCTGAACTGGTAGATGATATGTGCCTCGTCACCCTCGCCAAAATAACCGATGTTTTCCTCATGGGGCACGTTGGTCTCGGTCATGATCAGCGCACCAGGCTCGACGATGCTCAGAA
>JASFME010000127.1:0-6737 GCA_050117725.1 Granulosicoccaceae bacterium
TCTCGATGTGGGTTGCGGCGGTGGTATCCTCAGTGAAAGCATGGCCGCCAGGGGTGCCCGGGTGAGCGGAATCGATATGGGTGAGGCACCGCTTTCGGTGGCCAAACTGCATCTGCTGGAAAGTGGCAAACAGGTCGATTACCGCCAGACCACGGCCGAGGCCCTGGCCGCGGAGAAGCCCGGGCAGTTCGACGTTGTCACCTGCATGGAGATGCTCGAGCACGTCCCCGACCCGGCCTCGGTGATCAAGGCCTGCGCGGCGCTGGTCAAACCCGGTGGTCACGTGTTTTTCTCTACCATCAACCGCAATCCCAAATCCTATCTGTTTGCGATTATCGGCGCGGAATACCTGTTACAGATGTTGCCGAAAGGCACGCATGACTATGCCAGGTTCATCACCCCGGCCGAACTCGCCAGCTGGATCCGCAGCGCCGGGCTGGAGTTGCAGGACCTGACCGGCATGAGCTACAACCCGCTTACCAAGCAATACCGGCTGGGCAAGGACACCGATGTGAATTACCTCATGGCCTGTGAAAAGGCTGTCTGATAGCCAATGCCCTCATTCGCGCCACACCTGCGCACCGTCCTGTTCGACCTGGACGGTACCCTGCTCGACACGGCCCCGGACCTGGCCGAGGCTCTGAATTTTGTGCGCCTCAAGCATGGCCTGGATGCCCTGAGTCATGACATCATCCGGCCTCATGTCTCGCACGGTGCCGCGGCCCTGATAAAGTTCGGTTTCAGCCTCGATGAGCAGGCGCCGGAATACGCATCGCTATACCAGGAATTGCTCGACTATTACGCGCAAAACCTGGCCTGCCATACCCGTCCTTTTCCCGGTATACACGAGGTTCTGCAGACTATCGAGGGCGCCGGCCTCAACTGGGGGGTCGTGACCAACAAACCGGAACGCTTTACCCTGCCCCTGCTTGCCGAGCTGGGACTGGCCGAGCGCGCTGCCTGCATCATCTGCGGCGACACACTTGAACAGAAAAAACCCCACCCCGAACCCTTGCTGTATGCCTGTAAACAGGCCGGCAGTCATTACCGCGAATGCGTCTATATTGGTGATGCGCAACGGGATATCGAGGCCGGGCACAATGCCGGCATGCATACCCTGGTCGCCATGTTTGGTTATCTTGGTGAATACGACCGACCGGAACAATGGGGTGCAGAAGGACTCGTGCATGCTGTCGCCGACATCATTCCGGCACTCGAACACCTGGTAAAGCCGGCATAAATATCTGCCCGGCCGATATCTTGCTCGATACCATCCATCCCCCCATATTGGTAGAATGCTGATTATTAGTATAACTGCACTGGATTACTGTGGATCTGACTCAACTTGGCCTCATCATGATTATTGCCCTGCTCTCCATGGCAGCCGGCTACCTGTTCGCCCACTTCCGGCAACAACGGGAAAACACGGCTCTGCGCGAGCAAAATATCGAATTACGCACAAACCTGGAACACCTTAAATCCAGCCAGCAGGAACAGTCCGCCAGTTACGAGAAGACCCGGGAACAGCTTAATGCGACCTTCGCCCAGCTTTCCAGCGAGGCCCTGAAACACAACAGCGGCGAATTTTTGAAACTGGCCCAGGAAAACCTCAAGCAATTCCATCTGACCGCGCAACACGAGCTGGACAAGAAAGAAAAAAACATCGAAACCCTGATCAAACCGATCCGGGATGCGCTCGACAAGACCGAAAAACAGATACGCGAGATCGAGGCCGAACGCAAGCAGCACTACGGCTCACTGAGCAAACACCTTGAAAGCATGGCGCAATCCCAGTCGCAGCTGCAACACGAGACGCGCAACCTGGTACAGGCACTGCGCCGTCCGGAGGTGCGCGGGCAATGGGGCGAGCTGACCCTGAAGCGCCTGGCCGAACTTGCCGGCATGGTCGAGCATTGCGATTTCTACGAGCAGGAACAAATTACCACCGAACAGGGCCGCATGCGCCCGGACATGGTGATCCGCCTGCCCGACAAGCGTGACATTATTGTCGACGTGAAAACCCCGCTCGATGCCTACCTCAACGCGACCGAGGCGACAGACGACGCGCTGCGCGAGCAATACATGGTGCAGCATACGCGCAATGTACGCGAGCGCGTGCGCGAACTGTCATCAAAGGCCTACTGGGATCATTTCACGGACGCGCCCGATTTCGTCGTGTTGTTTATTCCGGGTGACCAGTTCCTCAGCGCCGCGCTCGAACGAGACCGGGATTTGCTTGAAGATGCCCTGCGCCAGCAGGTCATGCTTGCCACGCCCACCAGCTTTATCGCCCTGCTACGTGCCGTGGCCTATGGTTGGCGCCAGGAAGCGCTGGCTGAAAATGCCGATCACATTCGCGCGGTTGGCGAGGAACTCTATGACCGCCTTGCCACGTTTGGCAAACACCTTGGCAATGTCGGTAGCAGCCTGAACAGCGCCATCGGTCACTTCAACCGTGCGGTAGGTTCCTATGACTCGCGGGTCTTGCCGGGCGCGCGCAAGTTCAAGGAAATGGGCGTCAGCAGTAAAAAGGCGACAGCCAATATCGAGCAGGTGGAGTCCATCGCCCGGGAACCTGTCGAGAAAAATGATGACACATCGCTCTAGGCGTTATTCAAGGGACTTGCGGATTGCATCACGCGTATCATCATATGCCTCTGCCGCTTCATCCTTGAGCCGGTCACTGACCGTACGTTCGGCAAACGGATTGCTCAGCAACGGCGCGTCACGACCAATGTTGACGCCGAACCATACGCCCACACCGGCGCCTATCAGCAGACCCACCAACAAGCCATTCAGAAATTTCATCACTTGATCCCTCGTATGGATAATTACTCACGCATGTCCGGGTCCGTACCGGCTGCTTACAGGCACTGTAACACCCTGGCCCAGCAACATTATGAAAACTTTCCGGTTGCTTCATGGTTGTTGCCGGCAAGCCTGCGTGAGCCGATTGCGGCAATTTACGCCTTTGCGCGCCAGGCCGATGATTATGCCGATGAAGGCGATCTTGATACTGTGACCCGCCTCAACAAACTGGATGAATGTGACCATCTTTTACAGGCGCTAGCAGCTGACAACATCCCGGATGACCCGGTTTACATCGCACTGCATGATACGATCCGCCGCTTCGAACTGCCACTCGTTCTGTTTCATGACCTGGTCAGCGCCTTTCGCCAGGATGTTACCACGCATCGTTACAACAGCTTTGTCGAGGTGCTGGATTACTGCCGTCGTTCCGCCAACCCGGTCGGCCGATTGTTGCTGCATCTGGCCGGTGTGGCCAGTGAGCAAAATTGCCGACTGTCCGACAAGGTCTGCAGCGCCCTGCAGCTGATCAATTTCTACCAGGACATTGAGCAGGACTACGAGGAAAATGACCGCATCTACCTCGCCCTCGATGAAATGCAGGCCGCCGGTATCGGCGAACAACACATTGCGCAAAAAATCAGCGACCCGGCCATGCGCACATTCATGCAGCAACAATACCGGCGCGCCGGCCAGATGCTCTGTGAAGGCATGCCGCTGACAAAACATCTCGGCCTGCGCCTGGGCCTGGAAATTCGCGCCACGATACATGGCGGTCTGCGTATCATCGAACACCTGATGCAGGCCGAGAATGTGTTTGCCCGGCCACGTCTGCGTAAATCCGACGGGTTACTGATAATTGCACGGACGGTATTCGCCGGCCGTGCTTGCAGTCAGTTTGACTCATGAATTAGAGTAAAGCCCCGGACACGGCATACACACATGAACCCCCACGAATATTGCCAGAACAAGGCCGCCCGCAGCGGCTCCAGTTTCTATTACAGCTTTCTGTTTTTGCCGTTACAGCAACGACGTGCGATTACAGCGCTGTATGCATTCTGCCGTGAAGTCGACGATGTCGTTGACGAGTGCAGTGATGCCAGCGTGGCACGTAACACGCTGGAATGGTGGCGTAGCGAGCTTGATAACCTGTATGACGGCAAGGCACAGCACCCGGTGACCCGGGCCTTGCAGGAGGCCCTGCCGCACTATGAGCTGGAACGCGCGCATTTCGAAGAGATCATTGACGGTATGCTCATGGACATCGATCAGCATCGTTACCATAGTTATACCGAACTGTCGTTGTATTGTTACCGCGTTGCCTCGGCGGTCGGCCTGCTCGCGGCAGAGATTTTTGGTTACCAGGATAGAAAGACACGCAAATACGCGCATGAGCTCGGGCTTGCCTTCCAGCTGACCAATATCATCCGTGATGTACGCGAAGATGCCGTGCGCGGCCGCATCTACCTGCCACTCGAGGAACTGGCACAGTTCCATGTGACCGAACAGGATATCCTGAATGGTACAGACAGTGAAAACTTCCGTGCCCTGATGCGCTTCCAGGCCGAGCGTGCACATGCACTGTATGCCCATGCCTTCGAACTGTTACCCGATGTCGACCGCTATGCACAGCGCAGTGGCATCATCATGGCCGCGATTTATGAAACGCTGCTGCGTGAGATCGAGGCAGACGGGCTGGACGTGTTACATCGCCGTACTCACCTGACACCGCTGCGCAAGCTGTGGATTGCCTGGCGCACGAACCGGCGCGAAAAGCGCTGGCACAAACGCTGGTTATGCAAACAGGCGTAATATTGCTGGCATGACGATCGAATCACCCGATATTGCTGTTGTCGGTGCTGGCTGGGCCGGGCTGGCCGCCGCCATTACCCTCAGTCAGGCCGGTAAATCGGTCACCGTCTACGAATCCGCCCGGCAGGCCGGTGGTCGCGCCCGCTGTGCGCCGTTTGGTTCACTGACGGTGGATAATGGTCAGCACCTGATGCTCGGCGCCTATACCGAAATGCTGTCATTGCTCAGGCAAATCGGTGTGGACGAAGCCACGGCCTTTGTCCGGCAGTCCCTCGACCTGCGACTTGCCGATGAACACGGGCAACACAAACGCCTGCACTTGCCACGCCTGCCCTCACCGTTAAACAACCTGACCGGCCTGCTCTCCGCCAGAGGCTTCAGCTGGACGGAGCGACTCGCAATCATCCGGTTGTTGCGCGGCCTTGCCCGCCGTAACTGGCGGCTTGATACCGATACGAGTGTTGCGCAATTGCTTGCCGGGCAACCTGCATCCCTTAACCGCTGGCTGTGGTATCCACTGTGCGTGGCCGCACTGAATACGCCACCGGAGCAGGCCTCGGCCCGGAATTTTATCCACACCCTGCGTGACAGTTTCGCCGGCGATGCTGACCACACCGATTTATTATTCAGTCGCCAGTCACTTGGCCGGCTGTTTGCCCGGCCGGCAATGGAATACATCGAACAACACGGTGGGCACGTCAAATTATCGCAACGCATTGATACACTGCAGATCAACGGGAATAGTATGTTCGGGCTGCAGCATGCTGATGGCGAGATCCACAGCAAGCAGGTCATTCTTGCCACACCGCATCAGCGAACTCATGATCTGCTGGCGCCACACCAGGTCCTGTATGACATCAGTGATGCGCTGGCCAGGATCACCTCGCAGCCAATCTGCACGGTGTACCTGCAATACCCGGCACAGACCCGGCTTGCCGCAGCCATGCAGGGTTTGATCGGCACGGTATCACAGTGGGTGTTTGATCGACGCCTGTGTGATCAACCCGGGCTCATGGCCGTCGTGATCAGTGCCGAAGGCCCTCATATGAAACTCGACAATACGTCGCTGGCTGAACTCGTCAGCGATGAACTCGCGCACCAGTATCCGCACTGGCCAGCTCCTGAACACAGCCTGGTCATTCGTGAAAAGCGCGCCACCTTTGCCTGTCGCACGGGCATCGATGCATTGCGCCCGGCCAACCGCACACCGGTGCGCGGCCTGTGGCTCGCCGGTGATTACACGAATACGGGTTACCCGGCAACGCTCGAAGGTGCCCTGCGTAGTGGGGTACAATGCGCCAGCGAGATCCTCACTGCACAGGAAGAAGACTAGATGTTTACATTCGAGCCCGGCCCCGATTTGTTACGCGATCGCGTCATCCTCGTGACCGGTGCCGGCGACGGTATTGGCCGCGCAGTGGCCCACGCCTGTGCCGGGTCCGGTGCAACAGTCATATTACTTGGCCGCACCCAGCACAAACTGGAAAGCCTGTATGACGAGATCATGCAACAGGGGTGGCCGGAACCGATTATTCACCCGGTCGATCTCGGCACGTTCACCGAGCAAGACAGCCACGCTCTCGCAATGGCCGTGGAACAGAACTGCGGTCGGCTTGACGGTATTGTCCACAACGCCGCCATCCTCGGCTCATTGACACCCATCCCGCTGTACAAAATGGCGTTGTGGGACGAAGTCATGCACATGAACCTGAAAGTGCCCCTGCTCATCAGCCGTGCCTGTATCCCGCTGTTAAGAGGCGCCGAGGATGCCGCGATCCTGTTTACCTCGACCGATACGCGTGAAAAATCCTGTGCCTACTGGGGCGCCTATGGCGTTTCCAAGGCAGGGCTCGATGCCCTCATGTACATCCTGGCCGATGAGCTGGAAAACAATACCCCGATACGCGTCCACGGCATTAACCCCGGTGCAGTGCGCACACGCATGCGGGCCGTGGCCTACCCGGGTGAGGACCTGAACACGTTGCCCACGCCGGAGCAGGTCGTGCCGGCCTACCTGTACCTGCTGGGAGGTCCGGCGCGTGACTGGCACGGCAAGCTACTGCACGTGCAAGAGCCGGATTGACCCCTCACCGGCCAGTACCACCATCCTGAATCCC
>JASFME010000128.1:0-6627 GCA_050117725.1 Granulosicoccaceae bacterium
CGTGCACACGAATCTGAGCGTCAACATGATGATGGCGCATACGATTCACCATCACGGCATCGAACCGCATTACGAGAGCGACGGTGTTGGCCACCTGAGCTGGGATGTCACCGGTGGCACCTATACTTACCAGTGGCGGCCACAGCATGCCGGCACCTATTTCTATCACTGCCATACCAATACCGTGTTGCACGCCGAGATGGGCATGTACGGCGCGCTGATCGTCGATCCGCCGGAAGGCCCCGGTACGTTGTTCTCGGGTGGCCCGAGCTACGATCATGAAGTCGTCTGGGCCGTCGATGAGATCGACTCAAGCTGGCATACGCTGCCCTGGACCGCCGGCACCTGTGGCGAGGATGTCGGCCTGAATGACCTGGACCCGGACTACTTCATTATCACCGGCGTCGACGGTGCACAGTCGGCGCTGACCGCGCCGGGTATCGCCGGCACCATGCGGGTCGGCGAACGCCTGCTGGCACGCTATATCTGTGCCGGCTATCTGCCGCAACGTATCCGCTTTGGTGGTCTGACGGGTAACGTGTATGCATCGGATGGCCGCAGGTTGCCGAACCCGATCGAGGTGAGCGAGCTGCGCGCACATTCGGCAGAACGCTACGACATCATTTTCCAGCCGGACCGGACCGGTACCTACACGATTGAAACTGACATTCTGCACTGGGTGACCGGTGAAGTGCTGGGCACGGCACGCACCCGGATCACGGTCACGAATTAGGGAGGAACAGAGAAGATAATAATAATAAAACAATAATAACTAAACAGCGTTTATCCCTGTAGCAAGGAAGCTACACCCCCACTTGCCCGGTCTCATGGCCGGGCATATTTTTGCCTCGACCCATCGGAGATGGGTGAGGTACGCATGATGAAGCCGAAGGCTTCTATGCGCACACGTTGCAAGGCTGACGCAATCTACTCGCAGAACCCTGCGGGTTCATTGTGAGTACCCTAACCTTCGTTCCGAAGGTTCAGGGCATCATCATTCCGCGTTCATCACTTGCAGTTAATCAATCAGATCCTGAAGCCGCCGTGGCGTTTCAGGTACAGCCAGTCGAGCGTTTTCATGCCGGCAACAAAACCGCCCACCAGCAGGATCAGGATGCCGGCAACCAACCAGCCCATATCGAGCCTTATCCCGCCGGCCTCGGCAGTGCCCGATGTGGTGGCAGCAGGGGCGTCCATCTCGAGTGCGGCATATACGGCGTTGAGCCTTTCCTGCAAGGCATCGTTGCTTGCCTGTAACGCGAGTACGGCCTCGTCCGTCGAGGCCATGGCGACCGGGGCGGCCTGTGCCGCGGCCTCGGGCTTTGCACTGCGCAGGCTGTCGAGTTCCTGGTTCAGCTTGTCGCGTTGCGCCGCGGTGTCGGCGAGATTTTTCTGTGCCGCGTCGAGTTCGGTCTGCAGCTTATCAAGTTGTTGTTGCAGCGTGCGGTTGGCCTGTTGTTGTTTTTTCAATGCGGCGCTGTCGCTGCCCTTGTCACTGGCCGCCTTGTCCTGCAGGACCGCCAGCTGTTCCTGCATATCGAGTAATTGCTTGCGCGCATCATCGAGGGCGCGCTGGGTCTGGCGTTGCCTGTCGGTGAGTTCCAGCACGATGAGCTGGGCGGGTTTGTTATCTATTATATAGGTGTTCTCGATCCAGCCCGTCGTGTCATCCGGCGTGCGGATCTGGCTGAATTCGTCACGGCGTTCGAGGATCTCCAGCGGTGTGCCGCTGGGGATGGCCTTGAGCAGGGTCGCATCCGCGTTGGGCTGATCGTAGATACCGACCACGACCTTGTCAGTGATATAGGACTGCGCCTGCACCAGCATACTGGCACTGCCCAGCATGACACCCAACAGCAGCTGCCTGAACCCCTCTCGCATAACCAACCCTGCCTTATTATTATTTTTGATAGTCAACCATAATCGTAGTGCAATCAGGCTGCAATACCACTGTGGCGCAACAGCGCATCGATGCTGGGTTCACGGCCACGGAAATTGACGAACAGTTCCATCGCCTCGCGGGAACCGCCCTGTTCCAGCACGTTGTGCAGGAAGCGCTCACCGGTGGCGCGATCGAAGATGCCGTTTTCCTCGAACGCCGAAAAGGCGTCGCTGGAGAGCACTTCCGCCCACTTGTAGCTGTAGTAACCGGCCGCGTAACCGCCGGCAAAGATATGCGTGAAGTTGTTCGCAAACCGGTTGTATTCGGGCGGGAACAGCACCGCCACCTGCTGGCGGACTTCGTCCTGCAGTTCGCGCACACGGCCGCCCCTGGCCGGGTCGTATTCACGGTGCAGGCGGAAATCAAACAGCGAGAACTCGATCTGCCGCACCATCTGCATGCCGGCCTGGAAATTCTTCGCCGCGATCATCTTGTTGTACAGTTCATCGGGCAGTGCTTCACCGGTCTTGTAATGACCGGCGATGTTGTCGAGCGCCTCTCGTTCCCAGCACCAGTTTTCCATGAACTGGCTGGGCAACTCGACGGCGTCCCACTCGACACCGTTGATACCGGCGACGCCGACATAATCGACCTGGGTCAGCATGTGGTGCAGGCCATGCCCGAACTCGTGGAACAGCGTGATGACCTCATCGTGTGTGAACAATGCAGGGTCGTCGCCGATCGGCGGTGAGAAATTGCAGGTCAGGTAGGCGACCGGGGTCTGTACCGCATCACCCTTGCGATGGCGGATAATGCATTCATCCATCCATGCCCCGCCGCGTTTATGGTTGCGTGCGTACAGGTCAAGGTAGAACTGGCCGCGCAGCTGGCCGTTGCTGTCCTTGATATCAAAGAAACGAACATCCTTGTGCCAGGTATCGACATCGCTGCGTTCGCTGACGGTCATGCCGTACAGCTTGCCTATCACGTCAAACATGCCCTGCAACACACGGTCTTCGGGGAAGTAGGGTTTGAGTTCCTCCGGGGTGATCGCATAGCGGTGCTGGCGCATTTTTTCACTGTAATAACCAATGTCCCAGGCCTCGAGTGTGTCCACGCCAAATTCGTCTTTCGCGAATTGCTGCAGCGCGGCGTATTCTTCACGCGCCATCGGCAGGGAGCGTTGCGCGAGGTCATTGAGGAAGTCGATGACCTGGTCGGTACTGCGTGCCATTTTCGTGGCAATCGATTTTTCCGCGTAGTTGGCAAAGCCGAGCAGTTGCGCGGCCTCATGCCGCAGGGCGAGCAATTGATCCATGAGCGGCGCGTTGTCCCACTTGCCGGCATTCGGTCCCTGGTCCGAGGCACGTGTCACGTAGGCGTGGTACATCTCTTCACGCAGGTTGCGATCATCGGCATAGCTCATGATCGGGAAGTAGGACGGGAATTCGAGGGTGAACAGCCAGCCGTCCTTGCCCTGCTGTTCGGCGGTTTGCCGTGCCAGGGCGCGTGCCGATTGTGGCAGACCGGCGAGCTGCGCTTCATCGGTAATATGCTTGTCCCAGCCATGCGTCGCGTCGAGCACGTTTTCCTCGAATTTCGCGGTGAGTGTCGACAGCTCCTGCATGATTGCCTTGTATCGCGCCTTGTCTGCTGCGTTGAGTGCGACGCCGGACAGGCGAAAATCACGCAGCGTGTTATCGATGATCTTCTTCTGCGCCGTGGACAGCGCCGCGTATTCTTCGCCCTCGGCAATTTGCTTGTAGGCCTGATACAGCCGTTCATACTGGCCCATCTCGGTACTGTACTCACTGAGTTTCGGCAGGCAGGCGTTGTAGGCCTCGCGCAGCGCCTCGGAGTTGACCACCGAATTCATGTGACTGACCGGTGACCAGACACGGGCCAGGCGCTCGTCCATATCCTCGATGGGTTGTACCAGGTTGTCCCAGCTGTAATGTTCATTGGCATCGAGCAGAGTCTCGATATGTTCCCGGTTTTCCGCGAGCAAGTGATCGATGGCCGGTTCAACATGTTCCGGTTTGATGGCAGAAAACGGCGGCAGGCCGGTGATATCGAGAAGGGGATTACTCATAAGTGACAACCTGGTTCTGTAATGTTTTTGATTCCCGATTTGTGATCAGGGGGTGAGTGTGTCGTAATGTTTGACCGGGGTGTAAATCCAGCACGAAGAGATTACCTGACTGACATATGAACGAACAGGCCGAAAATCAAGCCGACTTCAGCGGCCTTCAGCCGGGCGTGATCCTCGATGCGGTCGAGCGCTACGCCTTGCGCGCACAAGGCGGTCTGCTCGCGCTGAACAGTTATGAAAACCGCGTGTACCGCGTGGACATCGAGGCCGCGGCACCCGTGGTCGCGAAGTTTTACCGCCCGGCGCGCTGGTCTGATGCGGGTATTCTCGAAGAACACAGCTTCACCCGCGAACTGTACGAGCAGGAGATCCCCGTGGTCGCGCCGCTGCCCGGGCCGTCGGGCAGCACGCTTGAGCATTTCGCCGGCTTTCGTTACGCCGTGTTTCCCTGCCAGGGTGGCCGCGCCACCGAGCTGAACACGGATGAAGACTTTCGCCAGATGGGGCGCTTTATTGGCCGCATGCATGCGGTTGGCCGGTTGCGCAGTTTCAGGCATCGTCCCGATATCAGTATCGAGGAATTCGGCCATGCGCCGGTGCGTTACCTGCTCGAGCACGATTTTATCCCGCCCGAGCTGCACGCCGCGTATACGACCCTCGTCGATGATGTGTTACAGGGCATCGAGCAGGTCTTTGCCCAGGTGGGCCCGACCCGGCAGCTGCGCCTGCATGGCGACTGTCACCTCGGCAATGTGCTGTGGACCGATGATGGACCGCATATTGTCGACCTCGATGATTGCCGCAATGGCCCGGCCGTGCAGGACTTGTGGATGCTGTTATCCGGGGATCGCGAGGCCATGACCCGCCAGGTCGATGTCTTGCTGGAGGGCTATACAAAGTTTTGTGATTTCAACGCGATTGAACTGGGTTTGATCGAGGCATTGCGCAGTCTGCGCATGATCCACTATGCCGCCTGGCTGGCGCGCCGCTGGCAGGACCCGGCGTTCCCGCGCGCCTTCCCCTGGTTCAATACGCCGCGTTACTGGGAAGAACATATCCTGTCGTTACGGGAACAGTTTGCGAACCTCGGCGAGCCGCCGCTGCAATGGTGGGGGTATTAATAAGGAAGGCTGGCGGCGGAAATTAAAAATGCACCTCGGGGGCTCATTTGCGAACCCCGTCGGTGCGGGCTGACAAGCCCAGGGGGCTCAGGCAATCAGATTGGCGAGAATGATCAGGCCGAGCATGATGCCGACCAGCAGGAGTACGGTCTTGCCGACCCGCCCTGCCATGTCCAGATCAACCTGGTGATCCTGTGCGCTTTGCATAATATTGACTCCTTGCGGGTTGCTTGTTGCAGCATCAAAAAAACCAACTGGCTCAATGATAGGTTTCCGGCGAGGCAAAACATTGATCTGGATCAAATACACACAATATTAGTAAGGACTAATTCTCCGCACCGGCAATGCTACAATGCCGGCCAATAACGTACAGCAACGACGGAACAACCATGACGCAACATTATGATTTAATTGCCATTGGCGGGGGATCGGGTGGCTTGTCTGCTGCCGAGCGGGCCGCTGTTTACGGGAAAAAGACCGCCGTGATCGAACGCGGCAAGCTGGGCGGCACCTGTGTCAATGTCGGCTGCGTACCGAAAAAGGTCATGTGGTACGGCGCCCACCTCGCGCACGCGCTCGGCGAAGCAAGGGATTACGGCTTCGATGTCGAGCGCAAAGGCTTTGACTGGGGCAAGCTGGTCAGCCAGCGGGAGGGCTACATCAGTGGCATCAACAACTGGTACCACGGCTATCTGAAGGATTCGGACATCGACGAGATCGCCGGTGAGGCGCGTTTTATCGATGCGCATACGCTCGAGGTGAGTGGCCGGCAGTACACGGCCGATCATATTGTGATCTCACCGGGCACCGAGCCGGTCGTGCCGGACATCCCTGGTGCCGAGCATGGCATCACCTCGGACGGTTTTTTTGCCCTGAGCGAACAGCCGCAACGCGTCGCCGTGGTCGGCTCGGGTTATATCGCGGTCGAGCTTGCCGGACTCATGCAGGCGCTCGGCTCGGAAGTGAGCCTGTTGATCCGCCGCGAACATGTGCTGGGCAGTTTCGACGCGATGTTGCGTGAGACCCTCATGGAGGAAATGGTCGAGGCCGGGGTCAACCTGCTCTCCAGCATGCAGATCGAACGTGTTGAAAAGACGGCCGATGGCAGCCTTACCCTGCACTGTGCCGGCGGCCATAGCATCAGCGGTTTTGATTGCCTGTTGTGGGCGATTGGCCGCGCGCCGAATATTGCCGGCCTGAACCTCGACGCCGCCGGCGTGGAGCACGATGAACGCGGCTATATCCCGACCGATGCCTTCCAGAACACGAATGTCGAGGGCGTGTACGCGGTTGGTGATGTGACCGGCCGCGCCGCGCTGACCCCGGTGGCGATCGGCGCGGCACGGCGTTTGTCGGATCGCCTGTTCAACAACAAGCCGGAGCGCAAGCTCGACTATACGAACATCCCGACGGTCGTGTTCAGTCACCCACCGATCGGCACGGTCGGCCTGTCCGAAGACGAGGCACGCGAGATTCACGGTGATGCGGTCAAGGTCTATACGTCGCGTTTTACGCCGATGTACTACGCCTTC
>JASFME010000129.1:0-6553 GCA_050117725.1 Granulosicoccaceae bacterium
CACTCGTTGCCACATCTTCACTGGTCAGGTTAAAGACCTCGCCGGTCGGCGAATAGCCCAGCGGTGAGAGCAGCACGATGTTGTGGTCCTGTAACTGGCTTTCGATGCCGGCTATATCGAGCCGGCGTACCTCGCCGGTGTGCATGTAATCGACCCCTTCATGAATGCCGAGCGGCCGGGCGGTGACAAAGTTACCGGAAGTGACACGGACGCGCGCACCGTGCATGGGGGAATTGGCGAGCCCCATCGACAGTAGCGCCTCGATCTCGACGCGCACACTGCCGACGGCCTCCTTGACGCAGGCAAGTGCTGCGTCATCCGTGAGTCGCCGACCGTTGACATACTCTATCGAGGCCTTGCGTTCGCGCAGCAGTGTCTCAATTTGTGGCCGGGCACCGTGCACGAGCACAAGTTTGACGCCCAGGCTGTTGAGCAGGGCGAGATCGTGAACCAGGTCAGGCAGCTTCGCATCCGCGATGGTCTCACCACCAAAGGCGATGACAAACAGCCGGCCACGAAAAGCATGGATGTAGGGCGAAGACTGCCGGAACCAGCTTACGAACTCGTTGATGTTGTCAGGTCGGGACATGCATTCCTCCAAAAATGCCTGCCTAAGTATAGCGGAAAAGCATTACAAGTGAATGAGTTGCATACAGGCGTTGTTTACAGGAAGCGGATGGTCAGCGGGTAACGATACAACTGGCCATCATTGGCGCGCAGTGCCGCCAGGATGCTGAGGACGACGTGCATGCCAAACACAACCGGCACGAGGACGAAGCCGACGATGGCAAACATGAGCAGGAAAGCAACGCCGGTGTAAATCGTGATCGATAGCTGGAAGTTCAGCGATTCGCGGCCGTGCGCGTTAATGAACGGATCATCGTCCTTTTTCACCAGCCAGATGATAAGTGGCCCGATGATATGGCCGAACGGCACACCGATATAGGCGAGCAGGGCGCTCAAGTGCGTGAACATGGCCCAGGTGCGGATATCGCTGCTGATGTCGGTGGCCAGGGCCTGGCTGCCTGCATTGACCGGCACGACCATGAGCAGGATGCCGACGATCAGTGCAACAGGCGCAAACAACAGCAAGGCGATACCCGTGCCGATATTGGCGGCGTGCGTAATGACCCTGTCATACACAATCAGGTCGATATGCCGCGCAGTCGCGCCGTAACTCGGATCGGGTTCAACCATGAGTTTGACCAAAACGCGACCGGGTGGCTCGACGCGGAACTTGTCAAAGCCATGCTCGACGGTAACCGTGCCGCCGCGCTGGTCTACCTGCTCATTACTGATGGAACGCAAACCGCAACCATCCCAGGCGGCATTGCAATGTTGCTCATGCAGCAAGTTATTGTTCTCGTCCAGCACCTGGTAACTGATCGGGAAGTTGTAGCGGGCCGTGTACGACTTGCTGCCGGCCTCTTTTTTTTCCTGAACCGAGGTGCTGTGCACGTCAAACTCAAGCGCGACCTGCACGTGCTCAGTCGTATCGACCTGCAGTAGCGGGCTGGTGTAGGGCTCACCGGGAGTAACAGTAGTCCGTAACGCTTCAGCAGCATTGAACGCGTGGTAAATGCTGTAGCCGAAACTGGCCAGCGCGCCGCCGAGCATGAGCACGCCAATCACGACCAGTAAAATGCCAACACGTTTCATCATTTTGTGTTCCTCGTCTCGACATTAGCCTACTTGATAAATATCGGCTACGCCATTGCCACAGGCAGAGACAATCCGGATATACAAGGTCGCCCGCGGCAGCCGGTTCGTTTACTATCCAGCTACGCAACAGATTCTTGTACTGAATAACAAGCTACGCATATATGTTCGATAACAACGCTATCGTGATGACATTTGTCATCTATCTGCTTGTCATGCTGGCACTCGGTGTGCTCGCATGGCGGCGCACTGTCGACCTGTCCGATTACCTGCTCGGTGGCCGCAAACTCGGCCCGGCAGTGACCGCGCTCAGCGCCGGGGCCTCGGATATGAGCGGCTGGTTATTGCTGGGTCTGCCCGGCTACGCCTACCTGGCCGGTTTCGAGGCCGGCTGGATAGCACTCGGGCTGGTGGCCGGTACCTACCTGAACTGGCGGCTGGTCGCACCGCGCCTGCGTATCCAGAGTGAGCAACTCGATAATGCCCTGACGCTGGCGGATTATTTCGAGCGGCGGTTTGCGGATAGCAGCCATGTATTGCGCATCCTCAGTGCCGGTCTGGTGCTGTTGTTCTTCCTGTTCTATACGAGTTCGGGGCTGGTCGCCGGGGGCAAGCTGTTCAATACCGTGTTCGGCATCGACTATCACTGGGCCGTGCTCAGCGGTGCAGTCGTGATCGTCAGCTATACCTTCCTTGGCGGCTTTCTCGCCGTGTCATGGACCGACTTCGTGCAGGGCATGCTCATGTTCTGTGCCCTGTTGATCGTGCCGGTCATGGCCATCGTCGGCCTCGGTGGCTGGTCGGCGACCACGGCGGCGATGGCAAAGGTATCGCCACAGTTGCTCGATGCCTATACCGGCGTTGACGGCAAATCGCTCGGTCTGATCGCAATATTGTCCCTGCTCGCCTGGGGCCTGGGCTATTTCGGCCAGCCGCATATCCTGGCGCGTTTCAAGGCGATCCGCAGCAGCGATGAATTGCCACGGGCGCGGCGCATCGCCATGAGTTGGGTCAGCCTTTGCATGCTCGGTGCATTGCTGGCCGGCTTCAGTGGCATTGGCATGCTTGACCCGGCATTGCGCGGCGCCGACAGTGAAAAGGTGTTCATGCAATTGATCGGCCTGTTGTTGCACCCGGTTGTGGCCGGCATCTGCCTGGCAGCGATTCTCGCTGCGATCATGAGCACGGCCGACTCGCAATTACTGGTTGCCTCGTCAGCCTTGACGCGGGATCTCTACAAACCATTCCTGCGCAAACAGGCCAGTGACAAAGAAACGGTCTGGGTAGGGCGAGCCGGGGTTGTGTTGATCGCCATGCTCGCCACCTGGCTGGCGATGGACCCGGACAGCAAGGTACTGGAGCTGGTGGCCTATGCCTGGGCGGGTTTCGGTGCTGCGTTTGGACCGGCGCTGTTGTTGTCGCTGCACTGGGCCGGCATGACGCGCAGCGGCGCGCTGGCCGGCATGCTTACAGGTGGCGCAACCGTTATAATATGGAAGCAGCTTGAAGGCGGCCTGTTCGATGCGTATGAACTGCTGCCCGGTTTTGTGTTCGCCTTCATCATGGTTGTCATCGTCAGCCGGCTGACCGGGAAACGGGACACGGCAATTATATGAAGCAACGCCAGATACTGGAACGCCTGCTAATGGCCATGATCGGCTTTGGCCTGATCATGTTTATGATCCCGTTTTTTTCCAATGAAGAGCAGGATACAGAATCGCTCTACCCGGTCGTCGATGTCGATGTTTCGGGGCTGGCACCCGGCGATACCTTGCAACTTACCTGGGATGATCGCCCCGTGCTCGTGTTACGCCGTACCCCGGCAATGCTCGAAGGCCTGCGCAGCCCCGGCCAGCTGCTGGCCGATCCCTGGTCGAAACATTCACAGCAACCCGCCGCGGCAAAAAATGTTTATCGCTCGCTAGTGCCGGAATACCTGGTCGTGCTGAGTCCGTGTAACGAGGGCACTGTCGAATATCGTCCATCGGCCATAATGGAACAGCAGTACCCTCATGGTGCGCTGGTCTGTAGCGGCACAGACAGTATCTATGACCTGGCGGGCAGGGTGCTGGAGGGCATGCCGGATAAGCACAACCTTGCCGTGCCGGTTTACCGGGTTATTGGTGATGCGGTGCTGCGGTTTGGAGAATTACCATGAGAACAATTCTGTCTGTCATGTGTTTGAGTCTCTGCATGATGCAGTATGTGCAGGCCGCTGAAACCGTCAGTGTCTCGGCCCGTGTCGGGGTGACACAGTCATTCCTGTTAGTCGAGCAGGACAATGCCGTGGCCAGCCTGTTGTTGTTCCCCGGTGGTGACGGCCTGATGAAGCTCAAACCAGATGGCCGCTTCCTGGGAAAGAAAACCAATTTCCTCGTCCGTAGTCGGCAAAAGTTCAAGGCCGCTGGATTTCATGTTGCGATCGCTGATGCCCCGTCGGATCGGCAGGAAGATGATGGCATGTTCTACGGCTTTCGTACGACGATCGCGCATGCCGAAGATATACAGGCCATGGTTGATGACTTGCGCAAGCGTTTTAACAAACCGGTGTGGCTGGTCGGCACGAGTCGCGGTACCGAATCGGTGGCGAATGCCGCGATCCGTCAGATTAAAGGTATCGCCGGCATCGTGTTAACCGCGAGCATGAGTGAAGAAAATGCGAAGGGTGATGCCTTGCCCGAACTGGCGCTGGACAGGATCCGGCTACCGGTATTCATTGCTTCGCATGAGGAAGACAAGTGCTGGGTCACACCAGCCAGCGGTATTGACCATATTCGTGATGGTTTACGTAATGCGCTCGTAGTCGAAAGCAGACTGTTCACGGGAGGTGATGAAGCAACCGGCCGGGAGTGTGGCGGCAAGTCGGCACATGGTTTTCTCGGTATCGAACAACAGGTCGTCGATGCAATCGATAACTTCGTCCGTCAACATAGCCTTTAAAAACATTAGACAGGATTTACAGGATTCACATGATGAATGGCTGATATGCCGGGTTCTTTATTTTGTTAATCCTGTAAATCCTGTCAAACGTTAGACGTAATCTTTTCTGGCTATCAGATTATCCGGTAGCGGTACAGGGAACGGCGCAGATCTTTCCGCGCGGGTTCGGCCTGTGCATAGATCTCGTTGACCCGGTTAAACTCGAGTACCCGGATATTTTCCAGTTCGGGGCGGATATAGATATGCGGCGGCCGGTTTTTCAGTTTTTCCTGGATAATGCTGGCCTGCAGGATCTGGTAGGTATTGAAGGTGGTCTCGAAATAGCTGGGGCCTCCGTCAGCCGCTTCCGCGGTGCGGTCGCCGAGCACATCAATCGCGACCACGATATCGCAGTCGTCGAACAGCAGATCATAGGGAACCGGGTTGACCAGTCCGCCATCGACCAGTACCTGACGCTTGAATTGCACCGGGCTGAACAGGCCGGGCACGGCGATGCTGGCCTGGATGGCGGGTATCAGTTCACCTTTTTCGAACACGACCTGTTTACGCTCCCAGAAGTCTGCTGCCACGACCTTGAGCGGGATCTGCAAGTCCTCGAAGCGTGCTACGCCGAGGGTTTCGCGCAAAAAATCGGCAAAGGCGGACGTATCCAGCAGCCCGCCACGTCCCAACTGCAACTCGAGCCAGTCCCACCAGCGCCCGACATCCTGTTCGAATATAGCACTCAACCATGACTCGCCCTCGGTGACAGTCAGACGGTCGATGAGGCGTCTTATCTGCTGGCCACTCATGCCCGAGGCATACAGGGCACCCATTACGGCGCCGATACTTGTGCCTGAGATCCGGTGGGGGCGGATATGCAGTTCATCCAGAACTTCCAGCATGAGCACATGTGCGAGTCCCCTGGCGCCGCCGCCGCCGAGGGCCAGGCCGATCCGTCCCTCCTTCTTGCCGCAGGCCGCCAGCAGGGCGGTGGCGAGGGTTAACTTGATGAAATCGCGTCGTTGCATGGACAAAATGTACAAGGGCCGGTACTGAATATATCGCCATGTTAGAGAATATTTATTCTTGATACCATTCATATTGAGCAGCTACGAGGCCTGATTCAATAACAGAAACTTGTAGGCGATAAGATGGAATTAAAATATCCATTTACTGCGGGGGTTAGAAAATGAGTATTGTCTTTGGCCCTGTTCCTTCACGGCGTCTTGGCCGCAGCCTGGGTATTAATAACATTCCTCCGAAGTCCTGTTCTTACTCCTGTCTGTACTGCCAGGTCGGGGAGACCGAGGGGCGAACAGTTGCACCACGGGTGTTTTATTCCCCGCAAGATATCTGTGAGGAAGTCAGGGCGCAGGTAAAAAGGACAACCGCTACGAATGAGCCCATCGATTACCTGACGTTTGTACCCGATGGTGAACCGACCCTGGACGCCAATCTTGGCAGGGCAATCGAATTACTGCGGCCCTTGAACATCCCGGTTGCCGTCATTTCGAATGCATCTCTGCTCTGGCGCGAGGATGTGCGAGCAGCGCTTGCGATGGCTGACTGGGTCTCGGTGAAGGTCGATAGTGTTATTGAGGAGACCTGGAAGCAGGTTAATCGCCCGCATCACGCGTTGCGCCTGGCTGACATCATGGATGGCATCAGTCAGTTCGCCGGGCAGTTCCGGGGTGAACTGGTTTCCGAGACGATGTTGCTCCATGGGATCAACGATAACGAAGAGAATATAAGGGCTGTTGCTGGATTCCTGCATGAGATCGGCATAGCCAGAAGTTATCTTGCCATCCCGACACGACCGACGGCGGAGAGTGGTATACGCGGGCCAAACGAAGATGCGGTGAACCGCGCCTATCAGATCATGGCCGCTCGACTGCCTCATGTCGAATACCTTGTCGGTTACGAGGGGGATGCTTTCGCCTTTACCGGTGATGTGCGACAGGACCTGCTCAGT
>JASFME010000130.1:0-6535 GCA_050117725.1 Granulosicoccaceae bacterium
TATCGAAGTTACTGAGTGACGATGGTCTGATCATCTTTTCCAACAATTTCCGGCGCTTTAAACTTGATCCGGTAATCGAAGAAAAGTACGTGGTGCGCGATATTAGCCGTGGCAGTATTCCCGAGGATTTTGCGCGCCATTCCCGTATCCACCAGTGCTGGGAATTGCGTCGGCGTTGAGTCTGCTATGTTAGAATCATGCTGATGTCACACGCACTTTCCATACACGGGCTTTGCAAGACCTATGCGAACGGTTTCGAGGCACTGAAGGGCATTGACCTCGATGTCGCGCAGGGGGATTTCTTTGCCCTGCTCGGGCCGAACGGTGCCGGCAAGTCCACGACCATCGGTATTATCACCTCGCTGGTGAACAAGAGCAGCGGCACGGTGGAGATATTTGGCCATGACATCGATAAACAATTCGATGCCGCCAAGCGCATGATCGGCCTGGTGCCGCAGGAATTCAATTTCAATGTATTCGAGCCGGTCGAGGAGATCGTCGCCAACCAGGCCGGTTATTACGGCATCGATCGCCAGCAGGCCTGGCAGCGTACCGAGTTCTACCTGAAAAAACTCGGCCTGTGGGAAAAGCGCCGCGAGATGGCCCGTAACCTGTCTGGTGGCATGAAACGCCGGCTCATGATTGCCCGTGCACTCGTGCACGATCCGAAATTGCTGATCCTTGACGAGCCGACCGCCGGCGTCGATATCGAGATTCGCCGTTCCATGTGGGCCTTCCTGCGCGAGATCAATGCACGGGGCACGACCATCATTCTGACCACGCATTACCTCGAAGAGGCAGAAAGCCTGTGCCGCAACATCGC
This sequence comes from Granulosicoccaceae bacterium, assembly GCA_050117725.1. Classification (GTDB taxonomy): domain Bacteria; phylum Pseudomonadota; class Gammaproteobacteria; order AKS1; family AKS1; genus JASFJH01. The sequence goes on from JASFME010000130.1 coordinate 824, forward strand.
GATCATCGACCACGGCAGGATTATCGAGCATACCAGTATGAAGGCTCTGCTCGGCAAGCTGAGCATAGAGACCTTTATATTCGACTTGTTGAAGCCATTAAGTGAGGCCCCCGAACTGGCCGGCCATACGGTGCGTCTCATCGATGAATACACTATCGAGGTGGATGTTGGCAAGGAAGAAGGAGTGAACCCGCTGTTTGCAGAATTGACCCGGCAGGGTATCGAGGTACAAAGCCTGCGCAACAAGGCCAACCGGCTCGAAGAACTGTTTATGATGCTCATCGGCAGCAAACCGGAGGGTGAACATGACGCCGCATGAGAAATATGTCGCGTTTCGCACCATCCTTGTCAAGGAGATCCTGCGTTTTGCACGTATCTGGATCCAGACCGTACTGCCACCCATGGTGACCACGGCGCTGTACTTCGTGATCTTCGGCAACCTGATCGGCCAGCGGCTTGGTAAGATGGACGGCTTTCGCTATGTTGACTACATCGTGCCGGGCCTGATCATGATGGCGGTGATCACCAATTCGTACGCCAACGTGGTGTCGTCATTTTATGGCTCCAAGTTCCAGCGCCATATCGAGGAAATGCTCGTCTCGCCTGTGCCGGCCTGGATCATACTGCTCGGCTTCGTCGCCGGTGGCGTGGCGCGTGGCCTGATCGTTGGGGTGGCGGTCACGTTGGTGGCACTGTTTTTTGCCGATCTGCATGTATACAGCCCGCTGATATTATTGAGCACGGCACTGTTAACCTCGGTCCTGTTCGCGCTTGCCGGCTTTATCAACGGCGTGTATGCGAAGAGCTTTGATGACATCTCGATCGTACCGACTTTTGTCCTGACGCCGCTGACCTACCTCGGCGGTGTGTTTTACAGTATCAGTCTGTTACCCGATTTCTGGCAGACTGCCTCGCTGTTAAACCCGATCCTGTACATGGTGAACGCCTTCAGGTTCGGTTTCCTTGGCGTCAGTGACATCAACCTGGTTGTGTCATACGGCATCAGCATTGCGTTTATTGTTATCTTGTACAGCTTCAGCCTGTCGCTGCTCAAACGTGGCGCAGGCGTGCGTAGCTAGTCAATTACGGGAGTGGAACATGCGTTTATTGCACACCATGATTCGCGTCGGTGATCTGCAACGGTCGATTGATTTTTATACCCGGGTACTGGGCATGAAGTTATTGCGACAGAAGGACTACCCCGACGGCAAGTTTACCCTGGCCTTTGTCGGCTACGGCGAAGAGAACGAGAATACCGTGGTCGAGATGACATATAACTGGGATACCGACAGCTATGATCTCGGCAACGGCTTTGGCCACCTGGCGATCGAGGTGGATGATGTGTACGGCGCGGCCGAGGCGATCCGTAACAGCGGCGGCAAGATCATTCGGGAACCCGGGCCGATGAATGCCGGCACGACGATCATCGCCTTTGTCGAGGATCCAGACGGTTACCAGATCGAGTTACTCGGGGCGAAACAATAAAGTTGTCGTTTTAGACAAACGGTTCAGGGATTGCGCGCGACTTGCAGGTTCTGCGGCAGACCCAGTTTGACCCGGTCATCGGCGAGCGCGGTAATATCGGCATTGATCCCCTGCAGCGCCTGTTTCGAGGCACGTAACTGGCTCTTCTGGTAGGCAAGGTAGAGCATGCCCCCCGGCATAACGGCGGCAAGCAGGTAGTTGTCGCTGCCATCACGGTACTTGCTGACACGCTTCGCAGTGGTTTGCTGCTGTTCGGCCAGTAACAAACGTGCCTCGTCGACGGCCAGTATCAGTTGGCTCTGACTGATAGTTGGCCAGGCCACGGCAAGGCTGTCCGGGCTGCGTTGCAGCTCCAGTTGGAACAGGGGGCTGGCTGCCAGCACCTGAGTCGGTGCACTGATGAGCAGCAGTAGCAATGTCCATTTCCGGATTGTCGTGAAATTTTTCATACTCTAACTATTGCCTACCGCACGTAAAATTCGAGGAAAAAGTCACACAAAATGCTGATTTTGTGGGGTGTATCACACTTAGGTGGGGGCATGACACACATTTTCAAGGGGTATTGTGCCGTTGGTGTGTTGGTGCAGCAGTGTCTGGCTGTGGGGCCGTGACAGGGTAATGAGCCGGATCTTGTCGGCCCGGGACAGTTGCTTCAGTTCATATTCGCGGCGCGAGGCCTGCGCCCGGCCGTCGGCCTGCTCGACGTATACGGGGGCAACAGGGCGGCGCGTGCGTGTGTAACGCGAGGCGCGCGGGCTGTGGTTGTGTTCGTCGAGGCGGCGGGTTAGGTCTTTGGTGATGCCCGTATACAGGCTGTGATCCCGGCATTGCAGGATGTAGACAAACCATGGCGTGGCCTTGCTCATGGTGTGACATTGTAGCGGGTTTGCCCGGGCCGTCGAAACCGTGTTTACAGTGGCCGGTAACCGGGCAGTTTTTCCAGGTCAACCGGGTCGAGTTGTCGCTCATCAAGAAAATCGCGGGCGTAGTTTTCATACACCTTTGCATTGATAAAGATATCAAACAGATCGGGATCGATATGGTTGTTATTTTTCATGCGGCCAAGGATGCCGAGCGCTTGCGAGATGGGCATGGCCTTTTTGTAGGGACGATCGGCGGCAGTCAGGGCCTCGAAAATATCCGCGATGCCCATGATACGGGCCTGCACTGACATCTGTTCGCGGTTCAGGCCTCGCGGGTAGCCGCGGCCGTCCATAGTTTCATGATGTCCACCGGCGATTTCGGGAACATTGCGCAGATGTTTCGGGAACGGCAGTCTCTCCAGCATATTGATCGTCGAGACAATGTGGTAATTGATAACGTCGCGTTCTTCGGGGGTCAGCGTGCCCTTCGGAATTGTCAGGTTATAGACCTCTTCATCACTGAGCAGGGGCAGGTGTTTGCCATTATGGTCGGTGTACTGGCGTTTCGCGATTTGCCGTACCCGCGCCTGGTCAGCCTCACTCATACATTCACTGCCGATATTGGCGTGCTGCAGGAAGACCAACTCTTCATCAAGCGTCTCGAGTGTGTGGTCATACTCTTTTTGCAGTGCTGCTTCATCCTGTTCTTGTGCCAGTTTGCGCAGATAGTCAATCTCGGCCTGTTTCTTGATAATGGCGAAACGTGTCTCAATCAGTTCGATACGATTGTAAATGGTTTCCAGCTTGGTGCCTTTATCGACGACATGTACCGGTGTGGTGATCTTGCCGCAGTCGTGCAACAGTGCCGCGATCTTCAGTTCATACAGTTCCTCATCGCTGAATCGCAGGTCGGCATACGGTCCTTTTGCGGCATCGTGTACGGCCTGTGCCAGACGCATGGCGATCTCCGGTACGCGCCGGCAATGTCCACCGGTATAGGGCGACTTTTCATCAATGGCGGTCGCAATGACTTCAATGAATTTTTCCAGCAGGGTACGCAGGTCATCAAGCAGGTGACGGTTGGTCAGTGCGACCGCGGCCTGTGAAGCCAGGGCCTCGGCCAATTGCTGGTCCTCACGGCTGAAGCTGATGATTTCGTCGTTTAACGGGTGACTGGCATTGATTAACTGCAATACCCCGATAATACGGTTTTCATGGTTCTTCATCGGCAGGGTCAAAAACGATTTTGACCGGTAACCGATTTTTTTGTCATAGGCCTTGGTGCCGGAAAAATCGAAACCGCTTGCAGTATAGGCATCCTCGATATTGATGGTTTCTCCGGTCAGGGCGGTATACGCGGACACGGCGCGGTTATTGGGGTGGCCGTCGGCATCGTAGAGCGGGATGGGCGCGAGTTGCACGGCGCGCCCGGTCGAACCACCGAGCGCAATACCGAGTGAGCGTGTGCGCATGATTTCAAAACTGAGTTGTTCATCATCGGTGATCAGGTACAGGGTACCGGCATCGGCATGGGTAAGGCCCTGGGCTTCGATGAGGATTTTTTCAAGCAGGTGCTCGAGATTTTTTTCTGCCGACAGGGCAATACCGATCTGTATCAGGTTTTCAATGCGCGTGATGAGGTGGCTGTTTTCGGCAGCGAGATCATCAGTATTCTTGTTGTTGTCCGAGTGCGCCATGAAGTTCACGCCGGTTTCCCCCCACACCCTCCAGACTTTAATCAATTTTCGAGGATGGGGCCAGCCTCGTCAGGCAGTACAGAGGTGCCGTCGCCGGCCTGCATGGCCAATTGTGTGTTTGCGCGACAATGCGTGGGCTTAGCGGCCGCAGCATTTCTTGTATTTTTTGCCACTGCCGCAAGGACAGGGGGCATTGCGCCCGGGCTTTTCACTACGCAGTGGTTGTCCCTTGTTGGTGTGACCATCGACGTAGCGCCACTGCCCCTGTTCGCGGCGAAATTCGCTGGTTTCATGCAGCTGGCCGGGTTTGCCATCAATCTCGAAGCGGGCAATGAACTCGACCTCGCCGTCGTCATCGTGTTCGCCACCATGCTGCGTTTTCAACACGGACAGGCCTCGCCAGAGGGGTGGTACGTTGTTGGTGTCGAACACCCGGTCGGGGCGGGTCGAACTGTGCCAGCTATCGAGCAGGAAGGTCTCGTTATGCGTGACGAAGGCGCTGTAACGGGCACGCATAAGTGCCTCGGCCGTGGCGGCCTGTCGCGCACCGTCATGCAAAGGGCCGCAGCATTCGGCATACTGCAGGTCGCTGCCACACGGGCAGGGGGAGTTAGCACTGATCAGTAACATGGCGCGGGACTGTAGCAACGTTTGCACGATTTTGCAGCTCATCGTGCGCAGCATAAAAAAGCACAGAAATGGTGCATAAATACTGCCCATTGCACAATAATAGCGCTTGAATGCCCATATTAAGCGGTTAATTTGCCTGTAACTGGTTGATATGCATTCATTATGCCAGCGGGTACGGTTTTTGCACTAAAACGGGACAATCATTAGATTGAAAGGGGTCAATAATGGAACAATTATCATCCGGCAGTGATGTGCTGTTTATTCTGCTCGGCGCGATTATGGTGCTTGCCATGCACTCGGGCTTTGCTTTCCTCGAGGTCGGTACGGTGCGCAAGAAAAACCAGGTCAATGCCCTGGTAAAAATCATCACAGACTTCGCCATGTCGACGATAGCCTACTTTTTTATCGGTTATATGGTGGCCTACGGCATCGGCTTTTTTGACGGGGCGCAGGCACTGTCGGAAAAGAATGGCTATGAGCTGGTCAAGTTCTTCTTTCTGCTGACCTTTGCCGCGGCCATTCCGGCGATTGTTTCCGGTGGTATCGCCGAGCGTGCACGTTTTTATCCGCAACTCATGGCGAGTTTCTTCATCGTTGGCCTCATTTACCCGTTTTTCGAAGGCATGGTCTGGAACGGCAATTTCGGTCTGCAGGCCTGGATCGGCGAAACATTCGGCCACGGTTTCCATGACTTCGCCGGTTCGGTCGTGGTGCACGCCGTGGGTGGCTGGATCGCGCTGGCGGCGGTGTTGCTGCTCGGCGCGCGCCATGGCCGTTATAAAAAGGGTGGCGGCATGGCCGCACATCCGCCCTCCAGTATCCCGTTCCTCGCCCTCGGCGCATGGGTGCTGACGGTCGGCTGGTTTGGCTTTAACGTTATGTCGGCACAGACGGTCGCCGCGATCAGTGGCCTGGTCGCGCTGAATTCGCTCATGGCCATGGTCGGCGGTATTCTCGCGGCACTGCTGGCCGGCAAGAATGACCCGGGTTTCGTCCACAACGGCCCGTTGGCCGGTCTCGTCGCCGTGTGTGCCGGT
>JASFME010000131.1:0-6507 GCA_050117725.1 Granulosicoccaceae bacterium
CTGTCCGTGCTGGTTACACGCCTGCCTGACAAACCGGTCCAGACCCTCGAGCAACACAAAGATGTGGCCTGGCTGGCCAAGGAAAAGGCCGTCTCGGTTCTGCCGGATGTCGGCTCCCTGCGCATGCTGCGCAAGACACTGGCCACGAAAAACCAGACCCAGGCAGGTAATTATCTTGGTGTTGGTGACCCGGCTCTCAAGGAGGCGGCAAAAACCATTGCCCTGCGCAGCAAGCAAAAAATCGCGACACGTGGTGCCAACACGCTGCGCTCGATTATCGGTGCAAACCGCGCCGCAGTGGATGTCGACATGGTCGCCTCACTTGAGGAATTGCCGGATACCGCTGACGAACTCAAGACCATCAGCAAACTCATGGATCCCGACAATGCCAGGCTTTACCTGAGGGACCAGGCGACACAGAAAAATGTCGAGAAACTCAAGCTGGATAACTATCGTGTTGTGCAATTTGCGACACACGGTCTGATGGCAGGCGATTTCCAGGGTTTGTTCGAGCCGGCGCTGGTAATGACGCCGACGCTCTCAGAAGTTCTGCAGGAGGGTGACGGCCTGCTTACCGCAAGCGAAATCACCGAGCTCAAGTTCAACGCTGACCTGATTGTATTGTCAGCCTGTAACACTGCCGCACCGGATGGTACACCGGGTGCAGAGGGGATGTCTGGCCTGGGACGTGCATTTTTCTATGCTGGCGGGCGTTCGTTGTTGCTCACGCACTGGGCAGTACTGTCGGATGCCGCAGTGTCCATGACCACAGGCATGTTTGAACATATGGAGCAGGACAAGGGCGCTAACAAGGCCGAGGCCGCGCGTCGCTCCAAGCTTGATCTGATTAACAGCAAGGACAAGCCCTACTATGCTCACCCGTTATTCTGGGCACCGTTTGTGATTGTCGGTGAGGCCGGCACCCGAATTGATTGAACTTATGCCTGTCATGAAGACCAGCCTGTTTACAAAAAATAGCCGTATCAAGTCGCTGCTGGCTGACTATATTGCACCCTACCTGAAAGAAATCCTTGCGGTGTCATTCTTTATCAACCTGTTGGCGCTTGCCGTCCCGGTGTTTGTACTGCAGGTATATGACCGTGTGGTATTTCATGCAGGGATTACCACGCTGAAAGGCCTGGTGATCGGCATGATCTTCGTGGTGCTGTTTGATTACGTGATGAAAATGACGCGCGCCCGGTTTTTCCAGTCGGTAGCAGCGCGTTGTGATATCAGGCTCACAGACGCATTGTTTACGAAGTTGTTTGCCCTGCCACTACGCACTCTTGAGCAAAAAGGTAACTGGCACTGGCAGTCGTTGTTTGACAATGCCGGTGTTATTCGTAATGTGCTCAGCGGTAATGTTGCCGCACTGGCAGTCGATTTGCCATTCGCGATCCTGTTTTTAATGTTGATTATCTATATCGCACCGCCGCTGGCATGGGTTGTGCTCGTGTCATTGGCCCTGTTCCTGGTGCTGGCGATTGTTTCGGAGAAGATGATACAGCGCGCGGCGGGTGAAGAGAGTCGTGTACAGCATATACGCAGCCGGCTTATGTCGGACCTGCTGGGTTCACGTGAAACCGTCAAGATGCTGGACCTGCACGCACTGTGGAAAGAGCAGTGGGACGAAAAACATACGGATGTTATACGGGCCTCGTTGGTGCGCGGCCGTCATGCGGATTTTTATCGCATTCTTGCCCAGTCAATGACGATTACTTTCACGGTTGCCATGACCACTATCGGCGCCATCGCCATTCTCGAGCAGGAACTGACTATCGGCGCACTTATTGCGGTGAACATGCTCGGTACCCGCCTGATCGGGCCGCTGGTGCAACTGGTTGAACACTGGCGTACTTTTATGCAATTCGCGAATGCCGTACATCGCCTCGATGAATTCCTGCAACTTGATGAAGGCGTTACAGGCACGGTTGAGTTACCCACCGGGGAGGGTGTGTTGCAGTTAAAGCAGCTTACCTTCAGTTATGACGAGGACAAACAACCCGTCATCCAGGGGTTGGATGGCAATATCGGGCCAAAGGGTCTGCACGTCGTGATGGGCCCGAATGGCTCAGGCAAAAGTACTTTGTTGAAACTGTTGTCAGGCTTTTATGCACCTGGTAAAGGCAAAGTCATGCTGGATAGCGCAGACCTTAAGCAGTTTTCGACGGGCCAGTTACATAAACGCATTGCCTATCTGCCACAGAAGCCGGAACTGTTTCATGGCACTATCTACGACAATATTCGGATGGGCGATCGACAGGCCGGTGAACAGGAGGTCATTGCTGCGGCACAGCAAACCCTGTTGCATGAACAGATCATCAAGTTGGCAGAAGGGTATGACACACAGGTACTTGAAGGCGGCAAAGGCCTGTCCGGGGGCATGCTGCAGCGTATCGCCCTGGCCCGAACGATGCTTGGCACACCGGGTGTTATCTTGTTGGACGAGCCAACCAACAACCTTGATCGTGAAGCAGAACATGCCCTTGCAACCCGGTTGAAAGAACTGGCGCATGAAGTGACTGTAGTGATTGCAACACATAGCCCGTTGTTGCTGTCTGCAGCGGACAGCATACTTGTGCTTGCCGATGGCAAGGTCGCAATCGCCGGACCGGCAACAAAGGTTTTGCAAAAACTCGGATATATGGACAAGCAGGTAGGCTATGAAGCGCCTTAAGTTCTTGCTCGGCATGGATGTAGCATCGCCGGAGGGCAAACTTGCAGGCACGATGTTCGCCGAACAAAGCCGGCTGCTGGTGCTGGCCAGTCGTAGCATCATGTTGTTGCTCGCGGTATTCCTGATCTGGGCCCTGTTCGCCGAGGTTGACGAGGTGGCGATCGCCGTTGGCAGTGTCGTACCGCAGGAACAACTCAAGCTGATACAGCATCTTGAGGGTGGCATTATCGAGGCCATCCAGGTCGAGGAAGGCGATATCGTCAAGATTGGCGAAGAGTTGCTCAAGCTGAACCTGGGTACTGGCGGCATAAACCGGAATGAGAAAAAAGCCGAACTGGATGCCTATATATTGACCCGTGCACGCTTGCAAGCTGAAGTCGATGGCAAGCAGCCGGTATTTGATCCTGATGTGGCCACCCGACAACCAGGTCTGCTAAGGGCCGAGCTTGCTGCTTACCAGGGCAGGCGACGTGAACATGAGCAGGCACTTGGCGTGCGCAGCAACCTGATCTGGCAGCGTCGCCTCGAGGTGGCCGAGCTGAAGGAAAAACAGGCAGCGATACAGCGTGACCTCGTGATCCAGAAACAGCAGGCGGAGTTGTCTACAGATTTACTGGCCAAGGGTCTGACATCGAAAGTGGAACATCTTCAGGTTCTGGAGAAATACGAGGAGTCACGCGGTGAAGTAGCTGTCCTGAAACAGGCAGTGCCACGTATGCAAGCGGCACTGGAACAGGCAGTACTGGAAAGACAGGAAATCAGGCAACAGTATAAACGTCGCGCGCTGGATGAGCTTGCCACTGTCGAGCGGCATATTACCCGATTGAACGAATTACTGATGCAGGCCGATGACCAGGTACGGCGCACCAGTGTGCGTAGCCCGATCGAAGGTGTGGTGAAACGCCTGCGTCATACGACCATTGGTGGCGTGGTCAAGCCCGGTGAAGTGATAATGGAAATCGTACCTCTTGGTGATAATCTTGTCATCGAAGCACAACTCCATCCGGTGGACCGCGGTTATGTACGTACCGGCCAACCAGTTGTCGTCAAGGTTACGACCTACGATTACGCACGTTATGGCGGACTGCATGGCGAAGTTATCCGTATCGGAGCGGACAGCCAGAAAGATCCTGATACCGGGGTGGATTATTTTGTAGTTGTCGCCAGGACAATAAATACCTACCTGGGCGATGATCCCGATGCATTGAAGATTACACCAGGTATGGAGGCAACGGTTGAGATTCATACCGGATCGCGATCAGTGATGAGTTACCTTGTAGAACCTGTACTCAAGATCAGGAACGAAGCATTCAGGGAACGCTAGTTCATACTCAACAATAAATGACAAGAAATTAACGGGGAGCGTGAAATGATTATCGGGAGACTTGCAAAGCACGTACTGCTGCCAGTCGCGCTGGCATTATTTGTGACATGTGTGCAGGCGCAGACTGTAACCTTGCATGAAGAGCTGCGAACAATGTTGAATGAACATCCGCGGCTTAAATCGGCACGCTCGAATGAGCAGGCAGCGGACTGGGAAGTCGAGCGTGCAACGGACAACTATTTCCCGGTTTTCAGTATTTATGGTGAAACCGGGCCGGATAAATATACCAATCCGAACACAACGTTTGGCCAGGAACGAGAACTGGATCGTTCCAAGGTCACGTATGAATTGCGGCAAAATCTGTTCCGCGGCTTCCGTGATCAGGCGGCAGTGTCAGGTAGCGAGGCGGAACGAAAAATTGCCGATTTTTCAACCAGCAAAACCACTCAGGAATTATTGCTGGAAGGCATATCCGTCTATATCGATGCACTGCGTGTCACCATGCTCGGCAACGTGGTAAGCGAAAAGGTCGATGTGGCGCAACAACTTCTCGATATTAAAAAACGCGCACGACAGTCTGGTGGTGGCACCGATGTGGATGTACTCGAGGCCAGCCTCGCAATCCAGAAGGCACTCGACGAAAAACTGATAAGTGAAGCTGAGTTGCGTAGTACCACAGTCAGGTATGCACAGTTATTCAACCGAGATAACCTGCCCGGCAAATTGACTCCTGTCGAGGTGCCGGCAAGTCTGGTGCCAGCCTCGGCAGAAGCTGCGCTACTACTTGCCAGGGAACATAATCCTGACCTGGCTATGGCACGATTGCAAATGGACGTTGCCAGCAGTATCCGGGAAAATGCAGTGGGCGAGTATTACCCGACCCTGGACCTCGTCGGACGTCGCGATTACGACCGTAACCTGGAAGGTCAGGAGGGGGCAAGACACGAAAAGGCCGTGTTGCTGCAACTTAACTGGCAGTTCAATCTGGGTAACCAGGCCGGTGCCGCGGTAAGTTCCGCGGCCGAAAAATACACAGCTGCGAAATTCGATTATTACGATGCCCAGAAAGACGTTGAACAGCGCGTACAACTGGCATATGAACGTTATGCGAACCTGGATGCGCGGCGGACGCTGGCTGATGAAACGCTGACCATTGCCGAGCGCGTGCTGGAATCACGCCGGGAACAGCGTCGCAGTGGCAAAGTGGACGAAACTGTTGTGATCGCTGCCCGCGCCAGGATGATTGCTGCGCGTTACACTGCCGTGCTCACGCACTATGAAGCGATCAAGGCAGCTTATGAGCTTGGCTTTATTGCGGGACTGTTGACTGAAGCTGAACTCGGTCTGGTCGCCAATTAGGCTGCTTTTGCTGTTTTGACTCACCACGTGGGCAAGCCATGCCTTGCAAGGGCTTGTTGCCTGAAAGTTGCGCCTTTATGCCGGTTGCGCATATTCGATACGTGAGCAGTACTGGAGGATTACTCGCTGCTGCGCAGCTCGCCCTTCGGGCCGGCGTCGCCTGTTCCAGGCTTCGCTGTTGTCTCGCCCGGCGCCGCCGGGTTCGGCTCGAACCTGAGGTTCTCATCCACCAGGACGTCATCGAAATACAAACAATAAGACCCGCGCGAGGCGGGCCTTTTGTTTGTATGGTGCGCCCTAGAGGATTATTCGGCCTGCGACCTCGCCCCTTCGGGGCCGCCGCTGTGCGGCGTTCTGCGCTGCTTTGCAGCTTGTCGAACCGCTGTATAATTTTGTCAGAAGTTCAAATCCTGACCGGTAATAAATAAAAGGGCCCCGCTTTCGCAGGGCCCTGTTAATTTATGGCGCGCCCTAGAGGATTCGAACCTCTGACCTTCGCCTCCGGAGGGCGACGCTCTATCCAGCTGAGCTAAGGGCGCTAGGATTGAGGCCGCCAAGCATACATTCCTGCGGGGATTTCGTCTATGGATTCCGAAAAAATCAATGACTTAGACCGGGAAGCTGTTTAATGTGCCGGGGAAACTGGCTATACTCTCCGCCTGCTGATTTTCCGGGGTGGCCCGCTGTGCTGAAGCCGGGCCGCCAGGCGATGAATTCAATCCTTTATATATAGGGGTCTGTACTGTGAAAGATGATGCTTTCGCCGCCACATTCAAGGCGGTCATGATTTTCCTCGTGGTGATCTTTGTCGTGATCCTCGTGCTCGCGAAGTACATCACCGGTGGCTATTTCGCCGACGAGGCTGCGACCGGTGCTGGTGATGAGCAGGCTATCTCCGAGCGTATTGCGCCGATGGCCAGGGTCAAGGAAGCCGGCGAAGCGCCAGCGGCTGGCGCGGCTGCCGAGTTGAGCGGCAAGGATGTGTATTCAGCTGCCTGTTTTGCCTGTCACGGAACCGGTGCGGCAGGTGCGCCGAAGATGGGCGACAAGGCTGCCTGGGGTCCGCGAATCGCGCAGGGTAACAGCACGCTGTACAGCCACGCGCTGAACGGCTTCACGGGCAGCAGCGGTGTAATGCCGGCCAAGG
>JASFME010000132.1:0-6455 GCA_050117725.1 Granulosicoccaceae bacterium
GCGCATCGGCCGGCAGGAACATTTCGATGTGCGCACCGAAATTGATAAAGCCGCAACGCTGCCCCTGTCCGACGCGCTCGCCGGTCTGCACGAAACAATGCGGGTGGTGGACAATCGGCGCCCGGTACATGGCGATCAGCAAATCTTCGCCCTCGTCGGTCTGGATCCATTGCGCGAAGGCCGGATCACCGGCGCGCAACTGCGTCTTGTCCGTGATATACCACTGGTGCATGACCTTGCCCTCGATCGGGCTGCGCGTCGTGTACACACCGAACGGGTTCATGCGGATGCGGATCCGTACCGCATCACGGTCCAGGTAGTGATCATGCACCTTGTCGATGCTGGTGACATGACCGTCTACCGGGCTGACGATGCCCAGCGGGTCGGCAGGCACCTCGCGGGTCGGATCGCGGAACATGTACATGAGCAACAACGGCAGCAGCCACACCGGCATAGTCAGTAGCCAGCCATACAGGTAGACAAGTACGGCGGCAAACAGAAAGGCCAGCACGATAAACGGCCGGCCCTCTCTGGCGATCAATGAATAATGTTTAATCATCGCACTAAAAACAAATGCGGCCCGCAGGCCGCATTATCATGTTCAGTTTTTGTCCTTGTCGACCAGCTTGTTGGCTGTGATCCACGGCATCATGCTACGCAGACGCTCACCGACTTCTTCTATCGGGTGCGCGGCATTGTTGCGGCGATGTGCGGTCATTTCCGGGTAGTTGGTCTGCCCTTCAAGAATAAACTTCTTCGCATACTCACCGGTCTGGATGTTATGCAACGCTTCACGCATGGCCCAGCGACTTTCATCGTTAATCACCTGCGGGCCGGTGACATATTCACCATACTCGGCGTTGTTGGAAATCGAGTAGTTCATGTTGGCAATGCCGCCCTCGTACATGAGGTCAACAATCAGCTTCAGCTCATGCAGACATTCGAAGTAGGCCATCTCCGGGGCGTATCCGCCTTCCACCAGCGTTTCAAAACCGGCCTTGACCAGTTCAACCGCACCACCACACAGTACCGCCTGTTCACCGAACAGGTCGGTTTCGGTCTCATCCTTGAAGCTGGTTTCGATGATACCGGTACGACCGCCACCAATCGCCGAGGCATAGGACAGGGCTGTGTCTTTCGCCTTGCCCGTGGCATCCTGGTGAATCGCGATCAGGTCCGGGATACCGCCGCCGTTGACGAACTCGTTACGTACCGTGTGGCCCGGCGCCTTCGGTGCAATCATGATGACATCAAGATCCTTGCGCGGCACGATCTGGTTGTAATGGATGCTGAAGCCATGGGCAAAGGCCAGCGTGGCACCCTGCTTGATGTTCGGCTCGATCACATCGCGGTACAGGTGTGACTGAAATTCATCCGGCGTAAGGATCATGACCAGGTCCGCACCAGCAACGGCTTCCGGCACATCCTTGACGGTCAGGCCCGAGGCCTCGGCCTTGGCGGCAGAAGCAGAACCGCTGCGCAGACCCACCGTGACATCAACACCGGAGTCTTTCAGATTGTTGGCATGGGCGTGGCCCTGTGAACCGTAACCGATAACGGCAACCTTCATGCCCTTGATAATGCTGAGATCAGCGTCTTTGTCGTAATAAATATTCATGGCGTCCTCAATAAACGTATATCTTGAAAATGATTTAATTCCTTCAAACCTGCAACGACTTGCTACCGCGTGCAATGCCGGACACCCCGGTCCGTACGGTTTCGATGATCTGCTTGCCATCCACCGCCTGGATGAAGGCGTCGAGCTTGTCACCCGGGCCGGTCAGTTCTATGACGTAGGTGGTATCCGTTACATCAATAATCCGGCCACGGAAAATGTCGACGAGCCGTTTTATCTCCTCGCGATCGTCATGACCACTGGCAACGACCTTGATCAGCATCATCTCGCGCTCGATGTGTGCACCCTCGGTCAGGTCGATCAGCTTCACCACATCGACGAGCTTGTTCAACTGCTTGGTGATCTGCTCGATGATCTGTTCCGAACCGGTGGTTACAATGGTCATACGTGACAGCGAGGCATCTTCGGTCGGTGCAACCGTCAACGACTCGATGTTGTAACCGCGCGCCGAAAACAGTCCCGCGACACGCGACAGCGCACCTGATTCATTTTCCATCAGGATAGAAATAATGTGCCGCATCAGGCCAGCTCCCTTTCCGGTGAAAGGTGCATTTCATGATGGCCCTTGCCCTGCGCGATCATCGGGTACACATTTTCCTTCTGGTCGGTAACAAAGTCCATAAACACGAGGCGGTCTTTCGCCGCGAAAGCCTCTTTCAATGCCAGTTCAACATCAGCCGGTTTTTCGATACTCATGCCGACATGGCCATAGGCCTCGGCCAGCTTGACGAAGTCCGGGATGGTTTCCATGTAGGAGTGCGAATAACGCGAGTCGTAAAAGAACTCCTGCCATTGCCTTACCATACCCATATAACGGTTGTTCAGGCTGATGATCTTGATTGGCGTGCTGTACTGCAGCGCGGTACTGAGTTCCTGGATACACATCTGGATACTCGCATCACCGGTGATGCAGGCCACCGTCGCATCCGGGTGCGCAAGCTGCACACCAATCGCCGCCGGCATGCCAAAACCCATCGTGCCCAGCCCGCCGGAGTTGATCCAGCGCCGTGGCTCGTTGAACTTGTAGAACTGCGCCGCCCACATCTGGTGCTGGCCCACGTCCGAAGTGATATAGGCATCACCTTCAGTCACTTCGTAGAGTTTCTCGATGACGTACTGTGGCTTGATCTTGTCGCTGTTGCGGTCATAGCGCAGGCAATTCAGGCCGCGCCATTCATTGATCTTCGCCCACCAGGCATCGAGCGCCTTCTGATCCGGTTTGTTCTTGCTCTCCTTGATCAGCGAGGTCATGTCGCGCAGTACCGTGGCGACATCACCGACGATCGGCACATCCACCTCGACACTCTTCGAGATCGAGGCCGGATCAATATCAATATGAATAATCGTCGCATTCGGGCAGAACGAGTCGATCTTGCCCACCACGCGATCATCGAAGCGCGCGCCCACTGCCACCAGCACATCACAGTCGTGCATGGCCATGTTGGCCTCATAGGTGCCGTGCATGCCGAGCATGCCGAGGAACTGCTTGTCCGTGGCCGGGTAGGACCCCAGACCCATCAGCGTTTGCGTTATCGGGTAACCGAGGTTCTGGACAAAATCGACCAGTTCCTGCGAACCGTTGCCGAGCACGACGCCGCCGCCGGTGTAAATCATCGGCTGCCTGGCATTGACGATCAGGTCAACGGCCTTCTTCACCTGGCCCGGATGGCCCTTGACCACCGGGTTGTAGGAGCGCATCTCGACTGTTTCCGGGAATACATACTCGCAGGTATTCATGGTCACGTCTTTCGGAATATCGACCACGACCGGACCGGGACGCCCCGTGGTCGCGACGTAAAAAGCTTTCTTCAGGGTCAGCGCGAGATCCCTGACATCCTTGACCAGGAAGTTGTGTTTCGCGCACGGGCGGGTGATGCCGACTGCATCGACTTCCTGGAAGGCATCGGAGCCAATCGCCTGGGTCGCTACCTGGCCGGTGATGATCACCATCGGGATCGAATCCATGTAGGCCGTGGCAATACCGGTCACCGCGTTGGTTGCACCGGGGCCCGAGGTTACCAGCACCACGCCCGGCTTGCCGGTGGAGCGCGCATAACCATCGGCAGCGTGCGTGGCACCCTGCTCGTGGCGGACGAGTATATGCTTGACGTCATGCTGCTTGAACAGCTCGTCATATATATAGAGTACGGCCCCGCCCGGGTATCCGAACACGAATTCGACGCCTTCATCCTTGAGGAATCGGGTGAGGATCTCGGCACCACTTACTTCCACAATCATCTCCGCTATTGCTGCCCCGGGCCAATCCCGGTTTATGCCGGGAACTGGCAGGCCCGGCTAACAAAAAACCCTGCGAAAAGCGCCTGCAGCAGCTCAACACAAGGCCCGACTCGGCGCGGCCGCCGGTTTCCCGGCCCACGCCACAAAATACCTAATATGAGAGACCGCTTATAATGCGTTGCACAGGCCTAAGGGTCAAGCAGATCGTTGAAAAAACACCCTTTTCCGGCCATTTCGTGACGCAGTCATCTCGCCTGCTGCCCTGTTTCCGGCTATAGTGGACAAAACACCCGCACGCCGCGGGGGAAACCGTACCCAAGGAGCACACTGTGTCAGCGAAACCCCGTCTGTCTCTTGCCATTGTTGTTCTTGGCCTGCTGATCGCGTTCGGTCCTGCCGAGGCCCGCACCTATAAATGGGTCGACGAAAATGGCGTCACCCAGTACACCCAAACCCCACCGCCGAAAGGGGATTATGAGCAGGTGCGTACCACAGGCAAACCGGTAGCCGACACCCCCCGTGCAACCCGCGATCTGGAAATCCGGCTCGATCAATTCGAGCAGCGCCGCGAAGAGGCGGCCAGGCAACGCGCCGAAAAGAACAAGGCCCACCAGGAAATCGCGCAACGCCGTGCAGACTGCGAAAAAGCGAAGCAGAACCTGGAATATTTCCAGAGCCACCCGCGGATCCGTTACAAGGACAAGGACGGCAACATCAGCTATCTGGCCGAGGAAGACCGGCAGAACAAAATGCAAGCCATACGTGACAACATCAAGAAACTTTGCAAGTAACGGGGCGCAGCTATGCCTTATCTCGCCGTAAAAACCAATATATCAATCAGTGACGACGACAAAAACGCCCTGCTCACAACGCTCTCCAGCGTCGCGGCCGGGGAACTCGGCAAACCGGAGCGCTACGTCATGGTCGCGGTCGAGGACAATGCCGCCATGCTGTTTGCCGGCAGCGATGCGCCGCTGGCCTACCTCGAAATGAAAAGCATCGGCCTGCCCGAGGCGATCACGTCCGAACTCTCCACGGCGCTGTGCAACGTGGTACACAAGCAACTCGGCATCAACAAGGACCGCGTCTACATCGAGTTTGCCGACGCACCGCGCAAGATGTGGGGCTGGGACGGCAAGACCTTCTGACAGCCTGAGTGGGCTGACTGCCCACCCTCTATTTCCCTCTAGAAATACGGGCCTTTCGACCCCATGTATCAGTTATAATAGGTATTCGACTTTTACCGGCTCCGCACCGCCCCGTATGCAAACCGCTCCCGACATCTTTACCTACCGCCAGTACTGGGCGAAACGCTTCGGCACCGCGCCCGTGCTGCCCATGTCGCGCGCCGAAATGGACGCGCTCGGCTGGGACAGTTGCGACATCATCCTTGTCACCGGCGACGCCTACGTCGACCACCCGAGTTTCGGCATGGCACTGATCGGCCGGCTGCTCGAGGCACAGGGCTTCCGGGTCGGCATCATCGCCCAGCCGCGCTGGCACGACACGACCGACTTCATGGCGCTGGGCAAACCGAACCTGTGCTTCGGCATCACCGCCGGCAACATGGATTCGATGGTCAACCGCTACACCTCGGACCGCCGCATCCGCAGCAACGATGCCTATACGCCCGACGGTGAAGCCGGCAAGCGCCCGGATCGCTCGGTGCTCGTCTACAGCCAGCGTACCCGCGAGGCCTACAAGGACGTGCCGATCATCATCGGTGGTATCGAGGCGAGCCTGCGCCGCATCGCGCATTACGATTACTGGTCGGACAAGGTGCGCCGTTCGGTCCTGCCTGACGCCAAGGCTGATCTGTTGATCTATGGCAATGCCGAACGCGCCCTTGTTGATATTGCGCACCGGCTCGCTGCCGGTGAGGCCATCCACGATATTCGCGATGTGCGTGGCACGGCCTTCATGTGCAATGCATTGCCCGATGATCGCGCGGTGCTCGACTCGACGCACCTCGACACGCCGGGAAAACTCGCCAGCCACCCGGATCCGTATGCACACAGTGCACCGTGCGAACAACAATCGGCGAACGCGGACAGCAACAGAAACAGCACCGTGGTCACGCTGCAAACGAAGCGTGAGCAACGTAACCAGACCCTCGTGCAGTTGCCATCGTATGAACAGGTCAAGAGCGATCCGGTGCTGTACGCGCATGCCTCGCGCGTGTTTCACCTCGAGACCAACCCCGGCAATGCGCGTGTGCTCGTGCAACAACACGGCAAGCGTTTTGTCTGGCTCAACCCGGCACCCCTGCCACTGACCACCGAGGAACTCGACCATATCTACGAACTGCCGTACACGCGCCGTCCCCACCCGGCCTATGGCGAGGCGAAGATCCCCGCCTGGGAGATGATCCGGCATTCGGTGAATATCATGCGCGGCTGTTTTGGCGGGTGTACCTTCTGTTCGATCACCGAACACGAAGGGCGGATCATTCAAAGCCGCTCGGAAGACTCGATCATCCGCGAGATCGAAACCATCCGTGACAGCGTGCCCGGCTTTACCGGCAATATTTCCGATCTCGGCGGCCCGACGGCCAACATGTATCGCATGCACTGCAAGGACG
>JASFME010000133.1:0-6343 GCA_050117725.1 Granulosicoccaceae bacterium
CGCTACGGCACTGGCAAGCGCCGCCACCAGCGCGCTGCGCTCACCCTGAAAGCCCGCATGAATGTCGGTGGTATTCAGATCAGTCATGATTCGAGGATAGCATAAGAGGTGAGGGGTGAGGGGTGAACAGTTTGCAGTTGGCAGTGTACTTCACTTCCTTGACGGATCAGTTGTAGGTCGGATTAGAGAGCGATAGCGAACGTAATCCGACATGTCGCTGTCGGCACACGTCACGGTGTTCCTGTGCCGACCTACACCTCCCTCACTGTTGTCCTTCCACTTCGACGACGACCTGCAACATGGGCAGCACGCTGTCCGGGTTCAGGGAGATGGAACTGATGCCCTGTTCGACCAGCCAGCGGGTGATCTCCGGGTAATCGGAAGGGGCCTGGCCGCAGATGCCGACATACTTGTCGGCTTTGTGGCAGGCATCGATCGCACGTTGCATGAGCGCCAGCACGGCCGGGTTGCGTTCATCAAAGCCACCGAGCAGGCCGGAGTCGCGGTCCACGCCGAGCGTGAGCTGGGTCAGGTCGTTCGAACCGATGGAAAAGCCATCGAACAGGGCAAGGAACTCGTCGGCGAGCAGGGCGTTGGCCGGGATCTCGCACATGAGGTAAATCTTCAAACCGTCCTGGCCGCGCTGCAGGCCGTTGTGCGCCATGAGTTCGAGGACGTGACGCGCCTCATCAATGCTGCGCACGAATGGCACCATTAAGGACACATTATCCAGCCCCATGTCGCGGCGCACGCGTAGCAGGGCTTCACATTCGAGACCAAAACTGTCGGCGAAATCTTCATTGTAATAACGTGAGGCGCCGCGCAGACCGATCATCGGGTTTTCTTCTTCCGGTTCGAAGAACTTGCCGCCGATCAGCGCGGCATATTCATTCGATTTGAAATCGCCGAGGCGGATGATCACCGGGCGTGGATAAAACGCGGCCGCAATCGTGCCGGCGCCTTCTGCCAGGCGCATAACGTAAAAGTCACGTGGCGACAGGTAACCGGCAGCGCGCTTGTTGATCTGTTTCTGCGTGGCTTCATCGATCGCTGCCGGCTCGAGGATCGCGCGCGGATGAATACCGATACTGTTGTTGATAATAAACTCGAGTCGTGCCAGGCCGACACCGTCACAGGGCACCGCGGCAAAACCGAAGGCCTGGTCGGGGTTGGCCAGGTTCAGCATGATCTTTGTGTTCGGCTTTGTAATCGTGTCCAGTTGTACTGTATTGGTTTTATAGGGCAACAGGCCCCGGTAGATAAAGCCTGTATCACCCTCGGCACAGGAGATGGTGACTTCTTCACCCTCCTGGATCTTGCGCGTTGCCTTGGCTGTACCGACCACGGCCGGAATACCGAGTTCACGCGCAACGATCGCGGCATGACAGGTACGACCACCGCGGTTCGTGACAATCGCCGCGGCACGTTTCATAACCGGTTCCCAGTCCGGATCGGTGATGTCGGTGACGAGCACCTCGCCGGCCTCGAGCGAATGCATGTCTTTCGCTTCGAGAATAATGCGCGCCTTGCCGGCGGCGATCTTGCGACCGATACTGCGGCCACTGACGATGACATCGCCGCGTTGTTCGAGTTCATACTCGATCAACTCGTTAGCATTTGCCGTGGTGTGAACGGTTTCCGGGCGGGCCTGCAAGATGTACAGCAGGCCATCGTTACCATCACGGGCCCATTCAATGTCCATTGGCTTGTCGTAGTGCTGCTCGATGGCCATGGCCTGGCGGGCCAGTTCCAGTACTTCTTCATCGTTGAGGGAAAAACGGAAACGGTCATTCATGTGCACGGGCACGTTACGCGTTGACAGGCCCGCCGCGCCATCCTGGCTGTACACCATCTTCAGTGCCTTGTCCCCGAGCTGGCGTTTCAGGATAGAGCGATGCCCTTTGGTCAGGCCCGGTTTGTAGACACAGAATTCATCCGGGTTCACTGTACCCTGCACAACGTTTTCACCCAGGCCCCAGGCGGAGGTGATCGTCACTACATCGCGGAAGCCGCTTTCGGTATCGAGCGTGAACATGACACCTGAGGCGCCGATGTCGGAGCGCACCATTTTCTGCACGCCCAGCGACAGCGCGACATCCATGTGACTGAAGCCCTTATCAATACGGTAGGCAATCGCGCGGTCGGTAAACAGTGACGAGTAGGTACGCTTGCAGCTCGCGATCAGGTTTTCGGCGCCGCGAATATTCAGCCAGGTTTCCTGCTGGCCGGCAAACGAGGCACTCGGCAGGTCTTCTGCGGTGGCCGAACTGCGCACCGCGACATCAGTGTTTGCGCCGTATTCTTCGCATAGCTTGATGTAGGCCTGCTTGATATCGGCGGTGAGGTCTTCCGGCATCTCGGCGTGCATAATCCAGTCGCGGATTTGCCGACCGGTTTCCCCCAGGCCATGCAGGTCTTCTCGATCAAGCCGGTCGAGGATCTCGGTAATGGGCTCACGCAGCCGGTTGTGATCGAGAAAGTGCCACCAGGCATCCGAGGTCGTGGCGAAACCATTCGGTACGCTCACCCCGGCTGCCTTCAACTGGCTGTACATTTCCCCGAGCGATGCGTTTTTTCCACCGACAATCGGTACATCGCCCATTCCCAGTTCCTTGAATTGTTTGATGTACTGCATGGGAATAGCTGGCCTCCATAACTGGAAATTATTTGTATTTTGCGACACACTTGCGCGCCATTATTATTAATTGACTGAATCAGGCGGGTATTCTCGCCAGTGTGTATGTCCTTTTCATGACATCCTATGAGGCAAAACAATGAGTAGCAAGTCATTTCACCCTCCCGTTCGCACCCTGATGGGCCCGGGCCCGTCTGATGTAAACCCGCGTATTCTCGAGGCCATGTCGCGTCCGACCATCGGCCATCTCGATCCCGTGTTTGTCGAGATGATGGATGAAATGAAAGGACTGCTGCAGTACGCCTTCCAGACCGAAAATGCACTGACCATGCCGGTATCGGCTCCGGGTTCGGCGGGCATGGAAACCTGTTTCGCCAACCTCGTGGAAAAGGACGACAAGGTGATCGTGTGCCGTAACGGTGTGTTCGGCATGCGCATGACCGAGAACGTCGAGCGTTGTGGTGGTGAGGCGGTCCTCATCGATGATGAATGGGGCAAGCCGGTTGACCCGGCCAAGGTCGAAGATGCACTCAAGGCCCACCCCGATGCGAAGATCGTCGCTTTCGTCCACGCCGAAACCTCGACCGGCGCGCAGAGTGATGTAAAGACAATCTGCGAGCTGGCCCGCCAGCATGACTGCCTGACAATTGTCGATGCCGTGACTTCACTTGGAGGCACGCCGCTCAAGGTCGACGAGTGGGGCATCGATGCGATCTACTCCGGTACGCAGAAGTGCCTGTCCTGCACGCCGGGCCTGTCGCCGATCAGTTTCAGTGAGCGTGCGCTGGACAAGGTCAAGAACCGCGCCAGCAAGGTACAGAGCTGGTTCCTCGATCTGAACCTGGTCATGGGCTACTGGGGTGGCGGTGCCAAGCGTGCTTACCACCATACCGCGCCGATCAATGCACTGTATGGTTTGCACGAAGCCCTCGTCATCCTGCAGGAAGAAGGGCTGGAAAACGCCTGGGCCCGGCATGCCCATCATCACAATGCACTGAAGGCCGGCCTCGAGGCCATGGGCCTGCGTTTCATCGTGGATGAGGCGCACCGCCTGCCGCAGCTCAACTCGGTTACGATCCCGGACGGCATCGATGACGCCGCCGTGCGCAGCCGCCTGCTTAACGACTACAACCTGGAAATCGGTGCCGGTCTCGGCGATCTTGCCGGCAAGGTCTGGCGTATCGGCCTGATGGGCTTTGCCGCCAACCAGAAGAACGTGCTGTTCTGCCTGCAATCCCTCGATGGCGTACTCACTGACATGGGTGCCGACATCAACAGTGGCGCCGCCGTGAAGGCCGCGCAGGCGTACTACGCAACATAAATAGTGCGTCGCAGCCAACGCGCAGAAAGCCGGCCTCGTGCCGGCTTTTTTTATTCCCGGATTATGTCTTGCAGTCATGCCGCAAGCAGATTATGTTGTTAACTACCTGAAAAATGGAATAAATAACAAGCGGGAAACAACGGTTAATTATAATATCCCTCATAATACGGAACTGGCAAAGCGTATGACTTCGATTGCTACTATGCTGTTATAAGATATACCCCGGCTTGCACTGCGGGTTTTATCTTCAGGTTTTGTGTGTATTGAATGGGGGTAATTGCCGGATGCTGAAGTTTATAAGCAGAAATTTTTTTACCGGCCTGGTGACTATCCTGCCGGTCGCGCTGACCCTGTATCTTCTCTACTGGCTGGCGGTGTCGGCGGAGGCCGTGCTCGGCGGCATGATTCGCCTGGTCTTGCCGGAGCAACTGTACTGGCCGGGAATGGGGGTTATCGCGGGCCTGCTCGCCGTGTTTGTGATCGGCCTGCTCATGCATGCCTACCTGATCCAGCGTCTGTTTTCCCTGGGCGAGCAGCTTTTTTACCGTATGCCGGTCATTAATTCGGTATACCGCTCGATACGCGATTTTTTCGAGTATTTTTCGCCGGACAGGAAAAAGGAATTTGAACAGGTGGTAGCCGTGTCGATTGCCGGAACGGGTATGGAGGTGATCGGGTTTGTCACCCAGGCGTCTCCGGAAAAGCTGCCAGAAGATTTTCGGGGTGAAGACAGTGTTCTTGTCTATATACCTTTGAGTTACATGATAGGCGGTTACGCGGTACTCATGCCGCGCAGCGCGGTGCGGCCACTGGCTATGAGTATGGAAGACGCGATGCGCTTTACCCTGACGGCGGGTGTTGCAGGAACAACCCCTGTACCCGTTGCCAGGGAAAAGGCGGACAAAACAGGGTAACGCCGTTCAATGTTTCTGAAAGCAGTACAGCGGGTTCATGGCTGTGCATCGCACAGGGAGGGGAGATGATGATGCTGGATGCAATGATAAAAAAGTTTGCTATCCCGCTAATGATTTGCTTCTTACCTGCGGGAATGTGTCTCGCCGGTACAGCCGGCTGGTCTGATTATGGTCGCGTACTCGCGTTGCAGGCTACAACGCATGGCCGCTTCCTGGTCAGGCTCGAGTTGCCGGCAAATCCGTCAGGTTGCAGGGACAAGGATTGGTTTTATCGTGATTATGGCGGTGAAGGTCCGGAGTACATGTACCAGACGCTGTTAACTGCGTTGACCATGGACAAACCGGTGCGGGTCTATGTGACAGGCGTGTGTGACCTGAACGGCTATGCCGAGATAACGACGGTACGGATTGCGCCGTAACGGACAGGCTGACGGCGTGCCGGTCTAGGTGATGACGTCCGGTGCAGTGCGACCGGTGTGTTCGGTGATTCCGGCAAGTTGATCCGCCAGACCAATCAATTCTGCCAGCAGCTGCTGTGCATCAGCCTGTTGCCGGGCCGGATCGGTTTCAATATCCTCGATATACACGCGCAACGTGGCGCCGCTCGTGCCGGTGCCGGACAGGCGATAGATAATCCGCGCGCCATTCTCGAACAGGATCCGCAGCCCCTGGTGCTCACTGACCGAACCGTCCACGGGATCGGTGTAGGCGAAGTCATCGGCGTGGCTGACCGTGTAGTTACCCGGCGTTGAACCGGGCAATGATACAAGTTTGTCGCGCACCTGTTGCATGACGGTGTTGGCGCGCTCGTTCTCGACGCCTTCATAGTCATGCCGCGTATAGACATTGCGACCATATTCGCGCCAGTGTCCCTGCACGATATTGGCCACGCTTTCATTTCTTGCGGCAAGAATATTCAGCCAGAACAGCACCGCCCACAGGCCGTCTTTCTCGCGCACGTGGTCCGAACCCGTGCCGAAACTTTCTTCACCGCACAGCGTGATGCGGCCGGCATCGAGCAGGTTGCCAAAGAATTTCCAGCCAGTCGGCGTTTCATAACAGTCAATGCCAAGCTTGTGTGCAACGCGATCGGCCGCGGCACTCGTCGGCATCGAGCGTGCGATCCCGGCCAGTCCCTTCCGGTAACCCGGCACGAGGGGCGCGTTGGCAGCGAGGATGGCGAGGCTGTCACTCGGCGTGACAAAGAACTGCCGGCCGAGGATCATGTTGCGATCGCCGTCACCGTCCGAGGCGGCGCCAAAGTCGGGTGCCTGCTCAGCAAACAGTGCTTCGACGAGTTCGTGGGCATAGGTCAGGTTTGGATCGGGGTGGCCGCCACCGAAATCCGTGAGTGGCGTGGCATTGAGGAGATTGTCCGTACCGGCACCGAGCTGTTCGCCGAGCAGACGTTGGGCATACGGTCCGGTGATCGCATGCATGGCGTCAAACATGAGGCGGTGGTCATTAGCCAGC
>JASFME010000134.1:0-6306 GCA_050117725.1 Granulosicoccaceae bacterium
GATGACTATTACACCTATGGCAAACAGATTAACCGGGTGCTGGCACGAGATCATGCCGCCGCCGATATTGGACTCCACAGCGAGATTCGATTCGATATCGAGGCCAATACTGCAACGGTGAAACTGGCCAGTCGCAACAACGCAACACTGCCTGAAAATGTCAGCATGGAACTGTTGCATGCGACCCGTGCCGGCTTTGACCGTATACTGACCCTGCAACGTACCCCCACTGGCAATTATTTCGGCCTGTTGCCGGAACTGGCCGAGGGACACTGGCATGTGCAACTTTCTACCGATAAATGGCGCATGTCCGGCGATCTGTACCTGCCCGGTGATACCGAAATCATCATCGACAGCCGCACCTGAGCCGCTATCGCCTGGCAATAAAAAAGCCCGACAGATGGATGTCGGGCTTTTTTATTGTTCGTACTGAATGGGGGAGTTCTCAGTGTTCACGCGTGGCGTGGAAGGCAATATCCGGGTAGCGCTCCATAGCCAGTTCGAGATTGACCCGGGTCGGTGCCAGGTAGGTAAGCTGGCCAGCCGCGTCAAGTGCGAGGTTGTCAGCGGCCTTTTTGCGGAATTCCTCGAGCTTGCGCGGCTCGTCCGAGTCCACCCAGCGCGCGGTGCTGACCTGCACGGGGTCGTAACTGCACTCGACGCCATATTCATCCTTGAGGCGGTAGGCCACCACGTCGAACTGCAGCACACCGACAGCACCGAGGATCAGGTCATTGCTGTTCAGTGGCCGGAACACCTGGGTCGCGCCCTCCTCGGACAACTGGATCAGGCCCTTTTGCAGGGCCTTCATGCGCATCGGATCGCGCAGCACGACACGACGGAACAGTTCCGGGGCAAAATGCGGGATGCCGGTGAACTTGAGTTCCTCGCCCTGGCTGAAGGTATCGCCGATCTTGATCGTGCCGTGGTTATGCAGGCCGATAATGTCACCCGGCCAGGCCTCGATCACGTTTTCGCGCTCGCGCGCCATGAAGGTGATCGCATTCGAAATCTGTACGTCACGTTTGATGCGGACATGGCGCAATTTCATGCCCTTGCTGAACTTGCCCGAGGTGATCCGCATAAAGGCGATGCGATCGCGGTGTGCCGGGTCCATGTTCGCCTGGATCTTGAAGACAAAGCCGGTGAGTTTTTCCTCGGTCGGTTCCACGATGCGGCAGTCTGCCTCTCGTGACTGGGGACCGGGGGCATGTTCGACGAAACTGTCGAGCAGTTCGGCGATGCCGAAGTTATTGATCGCGGAGCCGAAGAAAACCGGGGTCAGTTCGCCCCGCAGGTAGGCCTCGACATCAAACTCATGGCTGGCACCGCGCACCAGTTCGATTTCGTCGCGCAATTCCTGGGCCTGTGAACCGAGCACCTCATCGAGCCGCGGGTTATCGAGACCTTCGATGGTTTCACCTTCCTGGATCTTGCCCTTGTGCGTGGCGCTGAACAGATGCACGCGATTATTGATCAGGTGAAACACACCCTTGAAGC
This sequence comes from Granulosicoccaceae bacterium, assembly GCA_050117725.1. Lineage (GTDB taxonomy): Bacteria > Pseudomonadota > Gammaproteobacteria > AKS1 > AKS1 > JASFJH01. The sequence continues at coordinate 1,501 of JASFME010000134.1, forward strand.
TCTTGCCCATACCAATCGGCCAGGTCACGGGGGCGCACTGGATGTTGAGGACATTTTCCACTTCATCGAGCAGTTCGATCGGGTCCTGACCCTCGCGGTCGAGTTTGTTGATAAAGGTCATGATCGGGGTAGTACGCAGGCGACAGACTTCCATGAGCTTGATGGTGCGTTCTTCGACACCCTTGGCGCAGTCGATCACCATGAGCGCCGAATCGACCGCGGTCAGGGTGCGGTAAGTATCTTCGGAAAAGTCTTCATGTCCCGGTGTATCGAGCAGGTTGACAATACGCCCCTTGTACGGGAACTGCATCACCGACGAGGTCACGGAGATACCACGTTGCTTTTCCAGTTCCATCCAGTCCGAGGTGGCATGGCGATCCGCCTTGCGGCCCTTGACCGTACCGGCCTGCTGGATAGCCTTGCCGAACAACAACAGTTTTTCCGTGACCGTGGTTTTGCCTGCATCAGGGTGGGAAATAATTGCAAAGGTGCGACGCAAGGCCGCCTGTTCAGAAACTAAAGACATCAATATAACTCATTAAAAATAAAATACGTTCAAACCAATCAACCTGCTGATGGTGAGGTCATCACCCTGGAAGGTGAAGCTCGTCAGCGAAATTTCATAGACTTCGTCACTAGCGAATGTTTCGGGCAAGGATCAATGCATCCTCCCGACCATTCTCATCCGGGTAATAATTCTTGCGCACGCCGACTTCATTAAAGCCACTGGCATGGTATAACGCCACTGCAGCAGTGTTTGAAGGACGCACTTCCAGCAGGCACATTTCCATGTCATGTCGCCGGGCAATACCAATCAGATGTTCAAGAATTACGTGCCCGTAACCCTTGCGCTGCTGTTGCGGGTCGACGCAGATATTCAGGACATGTGCTTCACCAACACCAATAGACATGACACCATAACCGACAAGCCGATCGTCTACCTCGAGCACCCAGCAACAGTAACCCACCCGCAGGCAGTCACTGAAAATTCCTCGCGTCCACGGGTAGGGATAGGCTTTCAGCTCGATACGCATAATCTCATCAAGATCATCATCCTGCATTGGCCGCAAGCGTGTTGCCGGTTGGTTCAATACCGCACTCATGTCGCTATTCCATTGCCTCGCGATAAATACGTTGCGCCCGCTGCAGGTCCTGCCAGGCCTTGCGCTTTTCCAGTGGTGAGCGCAACAGGTAAGCGGGATGATAGGTTACTACCACCGGGATACCCGTATCTGCATAGGTATAGTCCTGGTCGCGCATATCCTTCATCGGGCTGTCAATGCCCAGCAGATTTTGCGCCGCCACCCGGCCCACCGCGAGGATGACCTCGGGCTGGATCAGTTCAATCTGCCTGCGCAGGTAAGGCTGGCACTGCAACACTTCCTCAGGGCGCGGATCGCGGTTGTTCGGTGGCCGGCACTTCAGGATATTCGCAATGAATACCTGCTCGCGCTTGAAGCCGATCGCCAATAACATGGCATCGAGCAATTTGCCGGCGCGGCCGACAAACGGTTCGCCCTGGCGATCTTCCTCGGCACCCGGAGCTTCCCCGATTACCATGAGACGCGCCTGCGGATCGCCAACGCCAAACACGGTGTTGCTGCGCGAGGCGTGAAGTGGACAGGCCGTGCACTGCGCCACCGCGGTCTGTAACTGCTGCCAATCCAGTCCACTGGTCTCGGGAGTAACACCTTTCACTGTCGCAGCATTATCGGCAAGCTGCGGTTCAGTATCACCGGCATCAGCAGGAGTGCTCTCCGTCACACTGTCTGGCTTGTCCTGCGCGACGGGCGCAGCGGGCGCAACGCGTTCGCGCCGTGCCCACTGCACAATACCCATCGACTCAAGATAAGGATTCCGTTCCATTAGTCACTGTCCTTCAAGTCTCGTTACCTTTACACATCCGCTGCCTGCGGATGCTCGCGAGCTTCCGGCTCGATGATCTTGTTCAGCGCATTCAGGTAAGACCTGGCCGAGGCAATCACAATGTCTGTATCGGCACCCTGGCCATTGACAATGCGACCGCCCTTTTCCACGCGCACGGTAACTTCACCCTGTGCATCGGTACCCGAAGTGATGTTGTTCACCGAGTACAACTGCAACTCGGTACCGCTGTTGATAATCGCCTCGATCGCCTTGAAGGCCGCATCGACCGGGCCGCCGCCTGTCGCCTGCGCGGACTTTTCCACACCGTTCACCCACAACGTGATCTCGGCAGTCGGTTTTTCACCTGTTTCCGAGCACACCTTCAGCGTAACCAGTTTGTAGGTTTCGTTCTCGGCCTCGATGCCGACCTCGGTCATGAGTGCCTGCAGGTCCTCGTCGTAGATGTCGTGCTTGCGATCGGCGAGGTCCTTGAAACGCGCGAAGGCATCATTGACTTCGTCCTCGGAAGAGAAGCTCACTCCGAGTTCCTGCATACGCGTACGGAACGCGTTGCGCCCGGAGTGTTTGCCCAGCACCATGCGGTTCGTGGTCCAGCCCACATCCTCGGCACGCATGATCTCGTAGGTCTCGCGTTTCTTCAGGACACCATCCTGGTGAATGCCGGACTCATGCGCAAACGCATTCGCGCCGACGATGGCCTTGTTCGGTTGCACGGCAAAACCGGTGATGCCCGCGACCAGGCGCGAGCACGGCACGATCTGCGTTGTATCGATATGATCGACGTTGCACTCGAAAAAGTCCCTGCGCGTGTGCACACCCATGACGATTTCCTCGAGCGAGGCGTTACCGGCGCGTTCGCCCAGGCCGTTAATCGTACATTCGACCTGGCGTGCGCCGTTTTTCACCGCCGCCAGCGAGTTGGCCACGGCCAGGCCGAGGTCATTATGGCAATGCACAGAAAACACGGCCTTGTCAGCGTTTGGAATGCGTTCGCGCAGGCTACGGATCAATTCGCCGAACTGCTGTGGCATGTTGTAGCCGACCGTGTCCGGGATGTTCAGGGTCGTGGCGCCGGCATCGATCACGGCCTCGAGAATGCGGCACAAAAAGTCCTGCTCGGAGCGGCCGGCATCTTCCGGCGAGAATTCGACATTGTCGGTGTACTGGCGTGCCCGTTTCACCGCATGCACGGCCTGTTCGAGCACCTGATCCGGCGTCATACGCAGTTTTTCCTGCATATGGATCGGCGAGGTCGCGATAAAGGTATGGATACGTGCCGAATTGGCCCCCTTCAGCGCCTCGCCCGCGGTATCGATATCGCGATCCAGCGCGCGCGCCAGGCCGCACACGGTACTGTCCTGCACGGCATCGGCGACGGCCTTGACCGACTCGAAATCACCTGCCGAGGCAATCGGGAAGCCGGCCTCGATCACGTCGACGCGCATACGTTCAAGCGCCTTGGCAATCCGGACCTTCTCATCCCGGGTCATCGACGCACCCGGGCTCTGCTCACCGTCACGCAAGGTCGTATCAAATATAATCAGCTTGTCACTCATGTCTGACTCCACGCATTTCTGCTGCCCAGTTTACCATTCACGGAGTGGTGTCCGCACGGCACAACAGGCAAAATATTCAGGAAAATCGGTTTGTTGCGTTTCTACTGACCCTCGCCAGGGCATGGGGATGTAATGGTATCTGCCTTACGGCAGCAGAAGTCGTAGCAGGAAAAGCGGGCACAGCGCAGCCTGACCCTGGCGGGCCTGCAAGCTGGAACGGATTGTCGCTGTGTGTATCATGGGTGTCATAAGTCCTCAACTGGCGCTAACTATAGCGCCCGGGCCACGATTTGCCAAGCCCGTCAGTCGTCGGTACCGGTCTGTTTGTCGGCGCTGCTACCGGTATCCCTGCCAACGTGGCCACTGGGGCCGCCGGCTCTGCGCGCCACGCGGCGTTTGTGCAGGTGGTACAGGGTTAATATGGGGCCGGATGCCGCGTATACAAGAAAACCGGTAAACAACACGGCCGGCGGGTGCAGGAAAATCAGCGCAAACACGAGCATGAGCACGACCGCTACGATAAACGGCACCCTGCCTTGCAGGTCGAACTGTTTGAAGCTGTGGTAGCGGATATTACTGACCATAAGCACACCGGCGAACGCGGTCAGCCCCACTGCCAGCCAGTCCAGCTTATTGCCGTTCAGGCCGAAATCATCGCCGACCCAGACCAGGCCCGCCATCAGGGCGGCCGCCGCCGGACTGGCCAGACCCTGGAAATAACGCTTGTCGGCAATGCCGACCTGCGTATTGAAACGCGCCAGGCGCAGCGCCGCGCCACAGATATAAATGAAGGCTGCAGTCCAGCCGAGCTTGCCCATGCCGGACAGTGCCCACTGGTGCATGACGAGCGCCGGTGCCAGGCCAAATGACACCATGTCCGCCAGGCTGTCGTACTCGGCGCCGAAATCGCTCTGTGTGTGGGTCAGGCGGGCGACGCGGCCATCAATACCGTCCATGACCATGGCGAGAAAAATGGCAATCGCGGCCGACTCGAAGCGCCCGCCCATCGAGGCGACGATCGCAAAGAACCCTGCAAACAGGCCGGCCGTGGTAAACAGGTTGGGCAGCAGGTATATCCCGCGCCGCGGTTTGCGGGTCTCGGTTTCCGTAGTCATATGCAGCACTCCATTGGACTTACACCGATTATAGACGGCTTTAGCCGCCGGCAAAATCACTCAACACGGTCACACCGCCGAGTACGGTTTGGCCACTGACCGCATGGATCCGCGCATCGGCTGGCAGGAACATTTCGATGTGCGCACCGAAATTGATAAAGCCGCAACGCTGCCCCTGTCCGACGCGCTCGCCGGTCTGCACGAAACAATGCGGGTGGTGGACAATCGGCGCCCGGTACATGGCGATC
>JASFME010000135.1:0-6304 GCA_050117725.1 Granulosicoccaceae bacterium
CGCTGTGCTGGACGCACTGCCGGTGGCCGGGATACTCGCCGGGCAACCTGCAGAGGTCTCCGCGCAGGCAATGCACTGCGCGGCAGGGCAGGCCTGGCAGTGGGACGGAGTGCGCTTCGAGATATTGTCACCCTTTGCCGGGCGCACAGCGGGGCTGTCCGCCAACGACCTCTCGTGCGTCCTGAAAATATCGACGCAACAATTCAGCCTGCTTGTGCCCGGAGACATCGAAGCTGGCGCGGAGCGCAGCCTGCTGGCCCGTCACAGGCAGCAACTGGATGCCGATATCCTGATCGCGCCGCATCACGGCAGCCGCAGCTCCTCGACGCGCGCGTTTATCAAGGCGGTCAGTCCCTCGCATGTCGTGTACAGCGCCGGGTATCGCAATCGCTACCGTTTGCCGAACGCGCAGATCGTGCAGCGTTATGGCGATATCCCTGCCTACGAGACCGCGCAAACCGGCAAGTTGCAATTTCATCTGTCCGGCACCGGTATCAGCGTGCGGGCGTGGCGTGCCCGGCACAGGAAATATTGGCACGCTGATTAATGGTATTCCCCGTCGCTTCGGGTAGAATGCTGCTGGAGGACGGTCCGGCCTTTTCCGCAGGCTTTCCCGAAAACAGTAATTTTGTTAGATTAATCAAAACGATAACACAAGGTTTCCGAAGGTGTTCGAACTCGTCAAAGCTGGCGGCTGGTTGATGCTGCCGATAATTTTATGTTCTGTTGCGGCGCTGGCCATCGTGGTCGAGCGCTTCTGGTTCCTGCAACGCAAACGGGTCACGCCCAAGCACCTGGTCGCCCAGGTCTGGCACTGGGCGCGGCAGAATGAACTCGATGAATCCCGTATCCAGTTTCTCAAGGCAAATTCCCCGCTCGGGCGGATTATCGCGACCGGGCTGATTAACCGCCATCACCCGCGTGAGATCATGAAAGAGAGTATCGAGGACGCCGGCCGGCACATCGTGCCCGAGCTGGACCGTTTCCTGAATACGCTGGGCACGATTGCCGCGATAACCCCGTTGCTGGGCCTGCTCGGTACCGTGGTCGGCATGATCGACGTATTCACCGCGATCATCGAACATGGCGTGGGCAATCCGGCCGACCTGGCCGAAGGTATTTCCAAGGCCCTTATTACCACGGCAGCAGGCCTGTCCGTGGCCATTCCGGCACTCATGTTTTATCGCTACCTGCGTGGTCATGTGAATGAACTCATCATTACCATGGAGCAGGAAGCCCTGAAGCTTATCGAAGTGCTGCATGGTGATCGCGAGAATGAAGAAGAGGTTAGTGACGAAGGATGAACCTGAGTCAGCACCGTAACGAAGAACCTGACATCAATCTGACCCCGCTGATTGATGTGGTTTTCCTGTTACTGATCTTTTTCATGGTCTCGACCACCTTTAACAAGGAGTCCGAGCTCAGTATCGAGCTGCCGGAGGCCAGTGGCGAGGCGCGCCAGGTCGAAAATACGCCGATTGAAATCGCGATCAGCCGTGATGGCCAGTACTCGGTGAATGGTGAGCAGCTCGCGCGTAACGACATCGCCACCCTGAAACGCGCCATCGAGCAACTTGCCGGCGATCGTGACAACCCGCCACTAGTGATCATTGCCGATGGCAAAACCACTCATCAGTCAGTGGTAACAGCGATGGATGCCGTACGCCAGCTCGATATTACCCATATTACCTTTGCTACGAAGACGCCGGCTGAAGACAACTGATGCCACAGAACGTTGATAACATAAACGGCGTACAGATCTACAAGCGCCTGCTTGGCTATGTACGGCCATATTGGAAGGCTTTTCTGGTGTCCGCTGTTGCCATGGCGGTGTTTGCTGCAACCGATGCGGGATTTGCCGCAATGATGAAGCCCTTGCTTGACGAGAGCATTATCGCAAAAGACCCTTTCTGGGTTAAATGGGTACCCATCGGAATTATTTTTATCTTTATAGCCCGCGCGGTGGCGAACTTTTTCTCTGAATTCGCAATAAACTGGGTCGGAAGACGTGTAATCAAGGATCTTCGAACCTTGATGTTTGCACATATGTTAAAGCTACCGACAAAATTTTATGACACAAATTCGTCAGGGATGCTCATTTCAAAATATACATTTGATGTCGAGCAGGTATCATCCGCATCAACCACTGTAATCACAATATTGTTCAGGGATACGCTGAATTTTATTTTCCTGTTAGGGCTAATGTTGTATACAAACTGGATGCTTACACTGGTGTTTATCGTGGTGGGGCCGATCGTTATTGCGCTGGTTGCATATATCACCAACAGGTTCAGGAAAATTTTTCGCCGGATCCAGGACAGTATGGGACATATTAATCATGCTGCTGAAGAAGCCATTGAAGGGAACAGGGTTGTTAAAATCTTTCATGGTTATGAAGCCGAACAGCAAGGTTTTGAGAAAGCCAGCGAGTTTAACCGCCAACAAAACATGAAACTGGTTGCCACCCGGTCAATCAGTGATGGTGTGATCCAATTGGTCATTGCCTGTGGTTTTGCAGGGGTTATTTTCGTGGCAACCGGCGGGGTTGCCAGTATTGATATAACACCAGGTGATTTTGTGGCGATTATGACCGCCCTGATGCTTTTGCAACGTCCGATCAAAAGGCTTACCTCCGTGAACGCCCATCTACAGATGGGCATTGCTGCTGCGTCAAAGTTGTTTGCTTTTATAGATGCAAAAGCTGAAAAAGACGAGGGCACCCGGAAGATAGGCCGTTCACAGGGCGACATCAGGTACGAAAATGTCACCTTCAGCTACGCTGCTGATAAAGAACCGGCAATCAGTGATGTCAGTTTTGTTGCCGAACCGGGGCAGACCATCGCCTTTGTTGGGCGGTCCGGCAGTGGCAAAAGCACCCTGGTCAGCCTGCTGGCACGGTTCTACGACCCCGATTCAGGCACGATTCGTATTGACGGTATCGATACGCGCGATATCCGCCTTGACTCCTTGCGCGACAATATTGCGCTGGTGACCCAGCATGTCACATTGTTCAATGACTCGGTGGCCAATAATATCGCCTATGGAGGCCTGTCCGGCGCCACGCCCGAACAGATCCGTACTGCGGCCAAACATGCCCATGTGACGGAATTTGTTGATCGCATGCCCGAGGGCATGGATACCCTGGTCGGGGAAAACGGGGTAATGCTGTCCGGCGGGCAACGTCAGCGCCTGGCAATTGCCCGCGCACTCCTCAAGGATGCACCGATCCTGATCCTGGATGAAGCAACCTCGGCACTGGATACCGAGTCGGAACGACATATACAGGCCGCCTTGCAGGAACTGATCAGTAATCGTACGACCCTCGTTATCGCACATCGACTGTCGACGATAGAGAAAGCCGATCGCATTATTGTCATGCATGAAGGCCACATCGTTGAACAGGGCAGCCACGATGAACTGCTGGCGAAGGCCGGCCATTATGCGAAGTTGTATAACATGCAGTTCAGTGATTGAGGCAACGGGCTATGCGGCGATGGCTGGAAAAAGTGTTTATCCGCATCTGGTACCGGCAACACTGGTTTCGTCATCTCCTGAAACCGCTTGCCCTGATTTACGGCCTGCTTGTCCGGATCCGCAAGCACCGTTATAAAACGGGTCGGTATCCGGTCAACCACTTTGACGTGCCGGTCATCGTGGTCGGTAATATCACGGTCGGTGGCAGCGGCAAGACCCCGCTTGTCATCTGGCTGGTCGATTTTCTGCGTAAAACAGGCTACCGGCCGGCGATTGTGGCACGCGGCTATGGTGGCAAGGCGCGTAACTGGCCACAGCAGGTGCGTATCGACAGCGATCCGGTGACAGTCGGCGATGAGGCGGTGCTGCTGGCGCGCCGTTGCCAGTGCCCGGTTGCCGTCGGCCCGCAGCGCAGCACCTGCGTCGAAGCGGTGTTGAACCATACGAATGCCAATCTGATTATCTCCGATGATGGCCTGCAGCATTATGCCCTGGGCCGGGATATCGAGATTGCCGTGGTCGATAGTCAGCGCCGTTATGGCAACGGCGAGTTGTTACCGGCCGGCCCTTTGCGCGAACCGGTATCAAGACTTGACGAGGTTGACCTGGTGGTGGCGAACGGCCCGGCACGGCGCAACGAGTACAGCATGCAACTCAATGCGCGCAGGATCTGTCCATTACGCGACGATAACTGTGTTGATGCGGCGCATTTTGCCGGGATAAAGGTCCATGCCATTGCCGGTATCGGCCATCCGGAGCGTTTCTTTACCGATTTGCGCAATCAGGGGCTGGCGATTAAGGAACATGCCTTCCCGGATCATCATGACTTCAGCGCGAAAGATATTGAGTTTGGCGATAATGCGCCGGTATTGATGACAGAAAAAGATGCAGTAAAGTGTCGGCGTTTTGCCGATGAGCGTCACTGGTATGTGCCGGTAGATGCAGAAGTCGATAAACATTTTGGACCGCGCCTGCTGGCCTTGCTGGAAAAGGCCCAAAAGCCGGCAACCTGATAAAGAGGTGAGACTATGGACAAAAAACTGCTTGAGATTCTTGTCTGTCCCGTGTGCAAGGGACCGCTCGTTTTCAAAAAAGACAGCAAAGAACTGATCTGCAAGGGCGACCGACTCGCCTACCCGGTGCGTGATGACATTCCGGTGATGCTCGAAAACGAGGCGCGTGAACTGGCTGCGGACGAGGAAGTTGAATGAGTTTTCGCGTTATTATTCCGGCCCGCCATGCCTCAACCCGGTTACCCGGCAAGCCACTGCTTGATATCGCCGGCAAACCGATGATTCAGCATGTCTATGAGCGTTGCAAGGAAAGCGGTGCGGACAGTATTCATATCGCCACGGATGACCATCGTATTCATGATGTGGCCATGGCCTTTGGCGCCGATGTTGTTATGACCTCGGCCGAACACCGTTCCGGTACCGAACGTCTTGCGGAAACCGTGCAAAAACTCGGTTGTGAGGAACAGGACATCATCGTCAATGTCCAGGGAGATGAACCACTCATGCCGGCCAACCTGATTCAGCAGGTGGCCGATGATCTGCAAACGCATAGCGATGCCAATGTCGCGACACTGTGCACACCGTTTCATGCCGATGATGACGTGCACAATACGAACATCGTCAAGGTTGTATGTGATCGGAACGGCTACGCGCTGTATTTCAGTCGCGCTGCTATTCCCTGGGAGCGCGAGGCTTTTGCCCATGATACGAGGAAGCCTTCCGGGCACTATTTGCATTTCCGGCATATAGGCCTGTATGCCTACCGCGCCGGTTTCCTGCAGACCTATGTGAACTGGCCGGAATGTGATATGGAAACTATGGAGTCACTCGAGCAGTTACGTGTGCTCTGGCATGGTGAAAAAATTCATGTCAGCGAGGCATTGACGATCCCGCCACCGGGAGTCGACACCGGGGAAGAACTGGAGCGGGTCAAACGACTGATTGAAAAAAACAGCGGCGGGTAAACATCATTCAAACGGATCGAGCAGGTCTAGTGAAAGCAGGGCATGGCTCAATTCATCCCTGTCGGGACTGAGCACAGGGATTTCAATGGTGCGCGGCACCTGACGATGGGCATCACCATGCTGATTATGCTGGATGATACAGTCGGACTCCGCCTGCAGGACAAGGCTCGGGCCATCTTCCAGAACTTCGATAATCCGGCATTCACACGCCTGGTATCGGACCCGCAGACCAATCAGGCCACGTAATTGAGCCAGTGTAATCTTTATACCTGTCATACAAACTTCCTGGCCAGCGATGAAACGATATAATGGGACTCCTCTGAACACTTGGCAAGTGGCAGATTGTGTGGATCTTACGTCCATTTCAGGTAATTACACAATGATATTCGGGATATACACAATTGCCAGGGCGGCATGTTAGACTGAAACAGCGAATCAGTTATAAACGGAGTTAATTAGCATGCGGTATCTGGTGTTGCTGCTATTGTCATACGCGGCGCTGTGTCGCGCTGATAATGTCCAGGATATTCAAATACATCAATATTCCTCGTCCACATACTACGTGGACGTCAGTATTGGCGATCAGCAGGCGCAACCGTTTTTGATTGATACGGGAGCGAGTCATGTCACTGTAACCAACGAGACAATTGAGCATTTGCTTAAGCAGGGAGGAGCGGTTTTTCTCAGCCGCGTATCTGCCAAACTTGCTAATGGCACCACTATTAATTTACCAGTGTATCGCGTCGACACTCTTCGTGTTGGTAATAATTGTGCTTTCCAGGATGTGGAAGTGGCTGTCGTTCCTGATGGCACCCGCTGCGTGCTTGGCCTGAGCGCTTTAAAACGTGCTGC
>JASFME010000136.1:0-6263 GCA_050117725.1 Granulosicoccaceae bacterium
TCCTTGGTTGTATTGGGATTGTTTGTCTGTTTCAGGTGCCTATTGTTAACCAGCGGGCGGGGAATTGACAGTCGGCCGGCCGTTCGGGTAAAGTGCGCCGCTTATCCGCTCCCGGGACACCCCACGGACCGGCTAGTCACCTTGCCGAGGTGGTGAAATTGGTAGACACGCCAGCTTCAGGTGCTGGTGGGGGCAACCCCGTGGAGGTTCGAGTCCTCTCCTCGGCACCATTTCCTTGCTCTGTTCGATATTTCCCCGTGCATTAACGCACTGATTGTAAAACGATTTATGCTTGACTGCTGGCGACGTCGATGATCTGCCCGTCGGCTGCCTGATAGACAATCACCGAGCGCGACGCCTCGAAACGCGACATGAACGCCGGCTCGAGCCTGAAAAACTCGGCCACCTGGGCATCGGTCACATGCTCGACGGGACGGCGCTTGTCCTTGCCACGGAAACGGAAAATATTCACCAGCATCCAGCTGCCATAGACAACCGCGATCGCGAGGACGGTAACGGTATACCAGCCGAGCAGTTTCAGAAAACCGAGATAACCGCCCAGTTCGATCATGTGGTAATAAAACACATTGATACCGAATAACCAGGCGACCAGGCTGATCATGGGCAACCACAGGTACAACCACAGCATCCAGAAAACCAGGGTCAGCGTGGCGAAGCCGTAGCGCTGCCGCAGGTTTTGCAAATGCGGTGTTTCAATAATCAGTTCACTCATTACTTGATACCTCGATCCGGGCTGACCCATGTCGCCCGTGTACCGCGTTTTTTGAACAGTGCCTTGGGTACCGCGACCATGGTCGTGGCCACATTGATCATCCAGTACGCCATCGGGTACCAGATCATCCAGTAGTAGTATTTGCCGATCCCTTTTTCATAACGGGAATCAATCGCCAGGCTGACCGCGAACTGCAACAGGCAGGTCATGCCAAGAATCACACCGTTCCAGCCTGGCACCAGGGTCGGCACATAAAATGCCGGAGGCAGTGCGACGACCTTGCCAAGTGCCCACAAACCGACGATGGCGACCATGCTGATGGCCCAGAACACACTGGTGAAATATTCCACGTACACGATCCACATGCGCCGCTTGCGCCAACTGAACATGTTGTTGATGTACTTGAGCAACACCTCGGTGCCGCCCTGCGACCAGCGTACACGCTGGTTGAACAGGCCTTTCAGAGTTTCCGGCATGAGGATCCAGCACAGCGCATTGGGTTCGAAGCGGATGTCCCAGTGATTGAGTTGCAATTTCCAGCTGATATCGATGTCCTCGGTAACCATGTCGGTACTCCAGTATCCGACCTGGTGCAAGGCGGTGCGACGAAAACCGGCCACGACCCCGGACACGGTGAACACCCTGCCATAGATGCGTTGTGCCCGTTTGATCATGCCGATAATGGAAGAAAACTCGCCGACCTGGATCTTGCCGAGCAGGGTCGAGCGGTTGCGCACGCGCGGATTGCCGGTCACGGCGCCGACCCGGGGGCCGCTGGTCAGGTGATGCATAAGCCAGCTCGTGGCATAGCGATCCAGCAAGGCATCGCCGTCGATACAGACCAGGTATTCACTTGACGAAAACAGCATGCCGACACGCATCGCCATGGCCTTGCCCTGGTTGGTTGCCAGGTGAATGACGCGCAATTTCGGGTAGGTATCTTTCAGTTCCTCGAGCAGTTCGGCGGTGTTGTCAGTACTGCCGTCATTGACCGCGATAATGTCGTAGTTCGCATAATCCTGCTTCGACAGGTATTCAATCGTGTCACGCAGGTTTTCACCTTCATTGTGGCAGGGCACGATGATCGAGGCGCGCGGGTTGCCCGGAATGTCCGGCACGTTTTCCAGGCAGTTATCGCCCCGGCACTCCCAGCGTACATAATAGGAGATCGCGCCGATGATCCAGACGTAGGCCATGAACAATGGATAGTAATAGGCAAACTGCAGCAGAAACTGCCCGAGCGGCGCGAAAATGTCATTCATGGCCGCCACCGCGGGTAAGGAAAAGTCTCCAGCGAGATGGCCGGCCTGATCGTCTCGAGTGCCGGTTGCCCGTGCAGGAAATCATCCGGGTAATAACCAAAATGGAAGATACCCGCGCTGTGAATAGTGCGTATTTGTTCGGCAAGTACGCGCGGATCGACGTAGCGGTCTGTCTGCCAGTCCTTGGCCTGCAATTCGAAGACGGTCCGGTCCGCGGCGGCCGGCACATCGACCACCGTCTGCGCGAGCCGGCGCAGCCAGGCAGCGGCGTCATCGCCGGGAACCTTCTCCAGCCCCGGCATGGCCATGACCACGGTGTAATCGTAGGCACGCAAAAATGCCGGGTACGACTGGGCAAACCAGTGCTCCGCCTCCGGTTGCAAGACGACGCGCGCATAGATATTGCGCGCCGTCCGGATCGCAGGCCGGTACTGTCGCACCCTGTCGGCGAGCTCGTGCGTAAACGCGACCAGGTAATCGGTCTTCGCCTTCGCCCAGCGCGCGGCCAGTTCACGATCGGCACGAATCCTGTCGATGTCAGCAGGCAGGTCCCAGGCAGCACGGTAGTGTTGCAACGCCTGCTTGCCGGCGTCTTCGATATCGCTGAGCACGGCGTCATCGTGGAACAGGATGCCGGCAAAACTGGCGTGTTTCGCCAGGTCTTCGTAGATCTCGCCGATCACCCGCCTCGCCTCCGGGGCGAACGGCGTCAGGCGATGATAACCGCCGGTTGCCGGTTCGACGTTGTTGGCGGCGATATTTTGCACCGTCATACCCGCGAGCGGATGCGGATCCGGGAAGCGATAGGCCAGCACCGGCATCCAGGCATAAACGCGCGTACCCGCACGAGTGTACAACTGCCAGGCGACCCGGCCGAACAGGTCGGCCCGCGTCGGCAAATGCCGGTTCGGGAAATACAGCGCATCGGCGGCACCGTCGCCGTCCGGATCGGCGAAGGCCTGTAAATACACGGTGCTCACCTTCATTTGCGCAACGCGCTCAACGAGGCGATCGAGGTTGCGTTCCTGCTGTGCCGTGTCAGGGTCGAAGACATAGTCGAGATCGACATGCATGACGCGTTCGGGACGCCGCACCGGCATGTTGAGCAACGACGGCATGAGATCGGACAGTTCACCACCGTTTGCCACCAGGTTTCGGCGCACTGCATCAAGGGCATGTACCCGGTTAGGCCCATCATCGAGTGTCAGGCTGATATCCATGCCCAGGGAGCGGGCGATAGCGACGGCCGGGCGAGTGTAGGCACCGTACGGCCAGACCATGGCGCGTGGTCGCACACCGGTATGCTTGCGAATGGTATCGACACTGGCACGCAGGTCGGCACGCAGTCGCGCGCGATACTGCGCATCGTTTTCATAGTCGCCCGTATCAGGCTTGTAGATGCGCGAACTGGCAGCAGGCAGCCGGTTGCCTTGCGGGTTCGCCAGCACACCATGATGCAGATCGTAACTGTGCGAGGCGAGATCGACCAGGCCGGAGTCGCGCAAGGCGCGCACCTGTTCCCAACTCATGAAGCGTTCGCGCGGCACTGCCTGGTCACCGTAATCGACCATGCTGCCCGGTGGCGCGTCCATCCAGCTGCCGACCAGTGCCACCACCGCCGGGTAATTGAATATGCGCAGTAACGGCAACACGCGCTCGTGGACGCTGGTGTAACCGTCGTCAAAACTCAGCAACACGGCCTTGTCCGGCAACGGCCGCTGCCCGGCACGTGCTGCAAGCAGGTCGTCGAGGCTGATCACGGTGTAACCGTGTTCACGCAGCCAGGCAAACTGGTTAATCAATTCGCCGGTGGAAATGGTCAGCACGCCCGGCGTCGCCTTGCGCATATCGTCCTGCACATCGTGGTAGCACAGCACGAAAAAGTCAGATGGTAATGCCGTGCTTGACGGTAGGTCGGCACGTGCCGCAACGGCACATGCCATTAACATACCCGCCAGCCAGCCCCACCTTGTCGCGCGTGTCAGATTCAACATGTCAGAACCTCCACACAAAGGTCAGAAAATAGCCCGTGCTGTGCTCATCGACGCCGTCGTACACCGGCTTCGAACGTGAAATGCCATACAGCAACTGGACCTCGTCATCAATGTTCCAGTCATGTTCATACTGCACGGCCCAGGTATTCTCACCGTCGAAGCCGTCCTGGTAGTAACGACCGAAGGTCACCGCCAGGCGCTGGTAAAAACGGAAACCGTAGTCACGGTAGGTCAGCCACTCATTGTCCAGGGTGTATTCAATGGCATGATCGCGCCGCGGGCTGAAATACGGCACGTTGGTAAGGCTGTTGCGCGAAGCGAAAAGACGCAGGATACCATCGGTCTTGAAGTGCGGTTGCGTATACAGTCGCTCGCTATACCGGGTACTGAATGCATTACGTTCGTTGCCGTCGCTGAAATCGATATAGCGCAGGCCGGCGCCGAAACTGCGCGTGTCGCTGACGCGGTAGCCGAGATCGATATTCGTGTTTCGCCCGGTGATATCGAAGAACCGCCCGCGTAGCGGCAGGTCGATGGCATGACTGTCATAGCCAAAGCCGAGCTGCCAGTGATCGTCGGGTGTCCAGTCCGCACGCAGGCCGACACCCTCGTCACCGCCGAACCAGTAATCGCGTGTCACCTCGGCGCTAACCAGCCAGTGCGGCCGGCGATATTCGATGCCGATCCCGGCACGCCGGTAATCGACATGCCCTTCCACGACCGTGGCCCTGGCGCGGTAGTCGTGCAGATAAACACGATAGTGGTAATCCAGTGGTTGCGAGTACATATGGGTATCGATGGTCTGGTCATCGCTGGTGCCGACAAGACTGTCACCCCTGCTTGCCGTGGCATCGATACGCAACTCGCGACGGTTATGTATGCCCCACAGCCGCCAGGCCTCGAGGATATGCTTGTTTTCGGGATAAGCCGCAAGCAATCCCTGGAGATGCTGTTGCGTGGCACGGTATTCGCGCAGATTGAACAGGGCGCGCGCACGACCGATCCTGGCGCCGAGGTACTTCGGGTCGTCGGCGATCACGATATCAAATTCACGCAACGCCCGGTGCTGCCAGCCACGCCACATGTAGATATGCGCCAGCAGGTTACGCAGTTCGACATTATGCGGGGCACGTTGCTGCAGGGGAACAAGCATCTCCTGCGCGTCTTCCAGCAGGTTGCCATAGGCACGCCCCGCGCTCGCCGTACTGTCCGCGCCCAGTTTATCGTCGTTACGAACACCCTTTGCCTCACCCTTCTGCCAAGGCTGCAATTCTTCACTCAAGGCATCAATCGTGGCGAACGCCTCGTCAAACTGTTCGGCCTCGACATAGGCATAAAACAGGGAAAAGCGCGCCGCGATATTGGCCGGCTCGTGTTCCAGCGCCCGCAGGTAAAGATCGCGCGCCACCTCCGGTTGTTCCTCGTAGAGGTAGGCGTCGGCGGCGGCAATCAGTGCGTAACTGGTGAAATCGACACCCTGTTCGCGCATGGATTCATACAATCGAATGGCATCTTGCATGCGTTTGCGGTCGCGCAGGGCCAGCAACATGTCGTACAGGGCATTGCTGATATGCTGGCGTTGTGCGTTGTTCTGTCGAAAGCGCGCCAGGTTCTGCTCGAGATAGGCAATCGCCCTGTCGACATCGTCATAACGCTTTTCATGTAGCGGTGAACCGAGTCTGCCCCAGCGCAGGGTAACGGCGGCACGATCGGCCAGCAGACGGTCCATTTCTTCCCGGGTGAATACATCACCGGCAGCCTCGGCATATGACAGCGCCAGGTGCGGGGCACCCATGTGCGATATCACCATGATGCGGCCCCGTAGCGCACCGCGGTGGTCTGCATCCAGCGCCAGAATATGGTCATAGGCCGCCAGCGCGTTAAACCATTCACGGCGACGCTGGTGGACGTAGGCCAGGGCCTCCCATAGCGGGATCGATTGCGGTTCACGCTCGGCGCGCGGCTGGAGTAACTGCAGGGCCTCATCAGTGCGCCTGGCATCGGCCAGTGCCAGCGCCAGACCGAGCGTGCTTGGCAGGCGGGACGTGTCCTGCCTGAGTGCATTGCGGTAACATTGAATGGCGTAATCGAAGTGCCGGGTATTGCGCGCCGCCTTGCCAATGGCCTCGAGTACGTAGATGGGTGATACGTCCAGCCGGATCCGCCCGGCCTGCTGTAACACCGCCTCGTTGCGGCCGGCCCACTGCAAGGTCACGATATAGTCGTAACGCAAACGGCGATCATCGGGGGCAAGCTGGAGCAATTCCTCGAATT
>JASFME010000137.1:0-6231 GCA_050117725.1 Granulosicoccaceae bacterium
GAACGTGCCGATCGCAACCCCCGTGAGACAGGTCAGCAGCGTCACGCTCACCGCGACAGTCAGTGACACGCGGGCACCGCTTAACACGCGTGCCAGCAGCGAACGCCCGAGATCATCATAACCGAGTACACCATACAGGCTGGCCTGGGGACCGTCGAAGATATGCTCGAGCATGACCGTGTTGGCCTGTGCGTTGCTGAACACACCGAGTACCGCGGCAGCCAGCCAACACAGTAACAGTGTTATCAAGAGCGGCAGCGGCTGCTTCATGGCACCTGCCTGGCTGGTGCCTGCGTGCGCAAGCGCGGATCCGCCCACAGGTAGACAAGATCGGTCAGCAGATTGATGCCGACATACACGATGCTGATGAACAACACGCAGCCCTGGATGAGGGGGTAATCGCGTTTTTCGATGGCCTCAACCGTTAACCGCCCGATCCCCGGCCAGTTGAACACGGTTTCCGTGATCACGGCACCCGCCAGCAAGGCGCCGAGCTGCAGCCCGAGCAAGGTCAGTACCGGCAACCAGGCGTTGCGCAGGGCATGGCGCAACAATACGCGCAACGGGGACAGACCGCGTGCGCGTGCGCTGCGCACATAATCCTCGCCGAGTACCTCGAGCAGGCTGCTGCGCAACATACGCATGAGCATGGCGGCCAGTGCCGTGCCCAGTGTCAGCGCCGGCAATATGACACTGCCGGGATCCTCCCGGCCACTCACCGGTAACCAGCCCAGCCACACGGCGAATACGAGCATGAGTAACGGTCCGAATACAAAGTTCGGCACCGACAGGCCGAACATCGATACACCGCTGACCAGACGGTCCGCGAAACGGCCCTGCCGCACCGCAGCGATGAGCCCGGCCGGCACCGCCAGGCACACTGCCACCAGGATCGCCGCCAGGGATAATTGCGCCGTGGCCGGCAGGCGTTCGATAATCAGATCGCTGACGGCCTGTTTGTTATATAAGGAATACCCCAGCTCCCCGTGGATGAGCCCGGTGTAATACTGCACCAACTGCCCGGCAAGCGGACGCTCCAGGCCGAGCGATTCGCGCAAGGCTTGCCGATCGGCCGCCGCGGCATGCTCACCGAGCATGACCTCTACCGGGTCGCCGGGGATAATATGGGCCAGCAGAAACACCAGCAGTGTCACGCCGACCAACACGATCAGGGTCCCGGCCAGCCGTGTCATGAGCGCGCGCAGCATCAGTCTTCGCGGATCATGACCGGCGTACCCGGTGTCACCAGTGAAAACAGCTTGATGACATCTTCGTTACGCATACGGATGCAACCATGCGAGGCCGGTACACCGATGGGTTCCTCATCCGGTGTGCCATGAATATAGATATAACGCTGCATCGTATCGACGGCACCGAGCCGGTTCACCCCCGGCTCGCAACCACTCAACCAGAGAATACGGGTCAGGATCCAGTCGCGATCCGGTGCGGCCTCACGCAGTGACGGTGAATAGATCTCGCCGGTTGGCCGGCGCGCGACAAATACCGTATTGGGCGGGCAGTCATGACCAATCATGGCGCGCACGATATGCCGGCCACGTGGCGTGCACTCACTGTCGTGCTGTTCACCGGGACCATTGCGTGCCGTGGATACCGGGGCACTGAACACGGTCTTGCCTGCCTCGCGCACCAACAGGCGCTGGGATGCAATACTGATATCGATGCTTCGCTGCATACGGACTAGTCCATCATACCTGTGGCATGCGCCGCAAGCGGTGGCATGGTATCGCTCAAGCTGACGTTCGCCAGCCCATCGTAATTACCGTCAGCACTGAGCGTATAGCCCGTGAGATGCTCACGCATCGCGACCACGTGATCCTCGTACCATAACGGGACATAGACCAGGTCCTCGTTGAGCAGTTGTTGCAATGCCAGCAAGGACGGCAACATGGCCTCGACATGTGTTTGCGCAAGCGCCGTATCAATAAGTGTATCGGCCTGTTGATTGACATAGTGACCACGGTTGGCACCCGCCGGTGGCAGGGAGCGGCTGTGAAAAATATATTCAAAACTGTCCGGGGAACGAATGCCGACCCAGGTCAGGCTGTATAACTCGAAATTCCCGGACTTGATGTCGGCGTAGAACGTGCCCCAGTCGAGGCTTTGCACCTGCACATCAAAACCGGCGCTGTTGAGCTGCTCGCGGATCACGGTTGCCAGGCGCACGCGCAACGGATCGGTCGAGGTTTTGTAAACGAGTCGTGGTTTGTTGTGCGCGTCATAACCGGCCTGCTGCAACAGGAGACGTGAATCATTAGTACTGCAATGCCGTGCAGGCAACCCCCGGTGACCGGCCCAGTGTTCGGGCGGCAGCAGTGATTGCGCCGGACGCGCGCCGTCAGCGAGCAGGTAGTGAATCAATTTCCGGCGGTCAATCGCGCAGGCGATTGCCTCGCGCACGCGCCTGTCCGACAATGCCGGTTCGGCATGATTGATACCGAGGTACGTATAGTTACTGCCGTGCCGGCGTTGCAAACGGATACCCTGCCTGTCTGCCAGCCAGTTGATCAGCTCCGGGGCGACATCGTTCTGCAACATATCGACCTCGCCGCGCAGCAGTTTCAAAACGCGGACGGTCGGATCGCGTACTTCGAGAAAACGGAGCTGTTGCTGATCCGCGGTACGTTCCAGGCTGATGTCGCCTGCACCGTGATGCGCGACGAAACGAAACGCCCCGCTGCCGATCGGCAGCCGATGAAAGTCATGGCCCTGTGCGATCAACTTGGCCGGCAGGATACCGATCGTCAGGCGCTCGACAAACAGCGTGTCAGGCCTTTCCAGGTAAAAATCAATTGTATCGTCGTCGATCACCTCGATCCGCGATATATGTGCGAGTGGTGCGCGATATGGCGAGCCGTTTGCCGCGTCGAGCACATAGGCATAGGTGGCGGCCACATCTGCTGCCTGTACGATCTGGCCGTTGTGAAAGCGTCGATTTCGATCGCCGAGTACGAAGCGATAATGCTGCACATCGAGCTGTTGCCAGTGCGCCAGTGACGGCACGACGCGCGATTGTGCGTCGAAATCCACGAGCTGTGCATAGAGCAAACGGTTAAGACGTGCCGAGGTCGCATCGGTAGCATGCCTCGGGTCAAGACTGACCGGTGCCGTGTTCAGGGCAAAACGTATAACATGCGGCGATTCGGAGGCACTGCAGCCGGCAAGCGACAGCATTGCAACGAGCACCAACGCGCTCAGTAAATTACCAATCCTTGTAAGGATGCGTAACGAGGCTGACATTGTAATAACGCGGATCGTCGGAAACTTCCTCGCCGAGCCAGTCAGGGCGGGCAAAATCGGCGTCCTCGGTTGCAAGTTCGATCTCGGCGACCACCAGCCCGGCATTGTCACCTTCAAACACATCGATCTCCCAGGTATGGCCGGCATGCCGCACATGGTAGCGGGTCTTTTCCACCTGCGGCTGTTCGCACAGCTGGTCGAGCATTTGCTCGGCCTCATGAAGCGGAATGGCATATTCGAATTCCTGGCGACGCACACCCAGTTCGGCACTTTTTATATTGATGTTGGCGTGTTCACCTTCGATGCGTACCCGGATTGATGCCCGTTGCGGCGCGGCGAAATAACCCTGCCGATAGCGGGTCCCCGCGTCGGCCTGTGCACGCCAGCTGTCGTTACGGACGAGGAATTTTCGTTCTATTTCTATGGCCATGATGCATATCGTCGTAGTTGCCCTACTGTAGCAGATACAGGCTTTCCCGGTATACTTGCGGCATGACAAGCACAACAAAGCATATTGACCTTATTGTCCATGCCGATGCCATCCTTACGGTCGATGCACAGGACCGCGTACTCGAGCAACACAGTCTGCTCGTGCATAACAGCCGGATCGTTGGCATCCTGCCGCAGCAGCAGGTCCGGCAGGCTTTCACGGCCGACCAGGTCATGGAATTGCCCGGGCATGCACTCATGCCCGGCCTGATCAATGCCCATACGCATAGCGCGATGAACCTGATGCGCGGCATCGCCGATGACATGCCGCTCATGCAATGGCTGCAGGAACATATCTGGCCGGTGGAGCAGCGCATCATGAGCGCGGGTTTTGTTCATGATGGAAGCCGCCTGGCCATGGCCGAAATGCTGCGCAGCGGCACCACCTGTTTCAACGATATGTACTTCTTCCCCGATGAGGTTGGCCGTGCTGCCGCGCATATCGGCATGCGCGCCACACTCGGCCTGATCGTCATCGACTTCCCAACCGTGTGGGCCCAGGATGGCCAGGACTACCTGCGCAAAGGCCTGCAGATTCATGATCAGTTTCGCGACGACCCGCTTGTACATACCGCGTTTGCCCCACATGCCCCGTACTCCGTTTCGGATGTGCCACTGGAAAAGATTGTTACCTACGCCGAGGAGCTGGATATCCCGATCCACATGCACATCCATGAAACGGCCGACGAAGTCGACACAGCTGTGAAGGAAACCGGTAAACGGCCACTGGAACGCCTCGAACAACTCGGGCTGTTAACGCCGCGCCTGCTGGCCGTACACATGACCGCGCTTAACCAGGCGGAGATTGACAGGGTTGTCACCAGTGGCAGCCATGTCGTGCATTGCCCCGAGTCAAACATGAAACTCGCCAGCGGCATCTGCCCGGTACAGACACTGCTGGACGCCGGGATCAATGTCGCGCTCGGCACCGATGGTGCGGCGAGTAACAACGACCTCGACATGCTCGGTGAAATGCGCAGTGCCGCCCTGCTCGCAAAGATTGCCGACAGGAATGCGTGTAGCCTGAATGCACATAGCGTGTTACGCATGGCCACCATCAACGGTGCGCGTGCACTGGGAGTGGATGATCAGATTGGTTCACTTGAGACAGACAAACAGGCCGACTTTATCGCGATTGACCTCGACCAGCCCGAGACCCGGCCACTGTATGACCCCTGTGCACAGATTGTGTATGCCGCCGGACGTGAACAGGTACGACATGTCTGGGTCGCGGGCAAACAATTATTGCGTGATCGGCAACTGCTCACGCTGGATGAAAAAGAACTGCTGGAGAACACGGCACAGTGGCAGGAGCGTATCTGGCAGACCAATCAGAAAGGATAGCCCCACCAAACAATTGCAGGATTGCCTGTTAAATCTTTACATAGCCCTGCTGCTGCAATTTTTCGATCTCATCAGGTGCATACGGTACCAGCTCGATAAAGCCAGGCACATCTTCATTGCGCAGGCCGCGCTTCCGCATGACGGTCTGGCACATCTTTACGTCAATGATGTTATAGGCGTCGAGCCGTGCCGCCTTGTCAACCAGTTCGCGGTATTTCGGGTAATTCCGGATGGCAAACAGGTCAATCTCCGGACCATGCAGGATAATCGCGATCCCGGCCGGCACATCTGCCGGCCGGGGTTGCAGGGCAAGTGCTTCAGCCCTGTCCAGTAACTCCTCGATTTCCTCGTAGGAATGCAACACGACTTCCACCACGTACTGCCCGTGCGGTTCGATCTGCAGCCTTTCGGGCGCATTGTCCGGCAGCAGGCGCCCGGGGCCGGAGGAAGGTGGCAAGGGCTGCGGCGTCGGGCGTGGCTGTGTAGCCGCCTGTGCCGGGAGTGCAGGTGTGGACGACAGCGTATCCTTGTGCTGCTGTAGCAATAGCAGCGATTCGGCCACGATAATGGCGAACAGGATGATAATAAGCGTTTTGCGCATGACGTTGCCCTTCCCCTGGCGGCTGGCACCACAGGCCCACTCCTCTATATAATATGAATAACATGTTGGGTTTTGGCGATCCAGCCTAAAACCATTTTTTGGAGTCAAGATGTCCGAGATCACGATTGAACATAACCCGTCCCCGGCCAAACTCGACGTCATGGGCGTCTATGACTGGCCGATCTGGAGCAAAGAGGTTTCGACCTTTCCCTGGCAATACGACACGAAGGAAACCTGTTATTTCCTCGAAGGTGAGGTGATCGTCACACCGGAAGGTGGCGAGCCCGTGCGCATGGGCAGCGGTGACCTCGTGATCTTTCCTGCAGGTATGAGCTGCAGCTGGCAGATTCTCGAGCCGGTCGAAAAACATTATGATTTCGGATAATCCATCATGAACGCCAACGCTCCCCATAATGTGGATTCAGCCGAGATCGCCAAATTCGAGGAACTGGCGCACCGCTGGTGGGATCCACACAGCGAGTTTAAGCCACTCCACGACATCAACCCGTTGCGGCTCGACTACATCGATCAGCATTGTG